>NZ_JAPWHT010000160.1:0-20535 GCF_027270795.1 Streptomyces sp. ActVer | reverse complement strand
CCCACCCAGCCCGTCCGGCGTTTGAGGACGAGGCCGTTCAGGCCGATGCGGGGGCCTGGGGGCGGCAGCCCCCGGTAAGTGACGGGAATGGGTAGGGGCGGCGGGGGCGAAAACAGGTGTCTCAGGATTCGAACCGAGTTGGACGGCACCGCCCGCCCGGGCATACTGCTCCCATGCTCACGCACGAGACCTTCGTCTTTACCTATGGCAACCGGCCCACCGGCTGCCATGGTCGTGCTGCTTGAGCAACTGACAAGCGACTTCCCAGGCGCCCCGGGCCGACAAGGCCCGGGGCGCCTCGCGGTTTCCGGACCTTGCCGCTCCGGGGCACCCCACTCGAAGAGGAGCCCCCGAGATGAGCACAGCCACCGACACCGCCAAGAACACCACCGCGGACAGGACCGGCGCCCGTACCGAAGAGGCCGCCGACGTCGTCACCGGCGCCCGCGAACGCATCGACGCCCTCGACGACCGCATCATCGGCCTCGTCCAGGAACGCATGGCGATCTCGGCGGTCATCCAGGAGGCCCGCATCGCCTCCGGAGGCCGCCGCGTGAACCTGTCACGCGAGATGGACGTCCTCGGCCACTACAGGGACGCGCTCGGCAAGCCGGGCACCTCGCTCGCGATGACGCTCCTGGAGCTGTGCCGGGGCCGCATCTGAAGACAGCCCTCTGAATCCGAGCATGCTGAGGACGTCCGGGATCCGCGTACGACACCCGCGTACGACGGACGTCCGGTGCACGCACGTACGCATGTCCTCTCACCCGTACGGCGCGTGACCGCCCCGCGGCGGGCTTCGTTGGTCCCGGTGTCCGTGTCAGCCAGGGGCGGGCCCGAAGAACCACGCGTGGCTCCGCTGGAACGATGAGGCGTACGGACGTGCGCCGTGGGACCTCGTTCCAGAGAAGTGACCGGACGGCAGGGGACAGCAGCCCGGTCACCCAAGAGAGGTCGGCTCCGGGGACGCCCGGAGCCGGCCGGCGGAATCTGTGCAAGGGCGGTCGAAACGGTTGCGGAGGCCGCGGCCCATCGAGCACGATGTTTGGAACTACCCCCAAGTCCCAGAGCAGACAGCAGCATTGGATCGTCTTACCGCCATTGGTCGATACCACGCGCACTCCCCCCGTGCGCCGGGGCGCCGACCCGGCGGAGAAGCCAGTAAACGGCGCACCCCCCGGCGCCGTCCCGCA
The DNA here is from genome assembly GCF_027270795.1 of Streptomyces sp. ActVer. NCBI lineage: Bacteria > Bacillati > Actinomycetota > Actinomycetes > Kitasatosporales > Streptomycetaceae > Streptomyces > Streptomyces sp. ActVer. The sequence goes on along the minus strand of NZ_JAPWHT010000160.1, from coordinate 19,342 downwards.
GGCACCGGCGCTGCCCTGACGTCGGTGCTGACCACGAAGGGCCCCGCGGTTGTCCCGCGGGGCCCTTCGCCTGTCCGTACGCCGTGCGGCCGGTCCCGTATCCCGGACCGCACCGGGCCGGGCCGTCCCGTCAGGCCGTCGTCTTCTTCAGCTTGGCGAGCTGCGCCTCGACGAGTTCGGCCGGGACCTCGACCTCGTCGGCGTCCAGCATGTTCATCGAGCTGAAGGCCACCAGCGTCGAACCGTCGCGGACGACCGTGTACGCGGCCGGTACCTCCGCCCCCTCGATGGAGGCGACCAGCCGGAACGCGACGGACTCGTCGCCCAGCTTCGGATCGGCCAGCGCCTTGACCCCGGAGTACTTGTAGCCGACGTACCGGTACGCCGTGCACTCGCCGGTCGCCTTGCGCAGCCCGGCGAGCACGTCGTCGGCCTCGCCGGACCCGTACGAGAGGAGGGCGAGCGTGGTCACCGAGGCGTTCGTCTCGTCCTTGGCGGTGACGCCGCGGCTGAGGGAGGTCCGTGAGACCGGGTCGGTGGTGAACAGGAACATGTCGGCGACCGGCTGACACTTGGCCGGGCCCGCCGGGGAGGACGCCCCCTGGAGATCGGCGGAGCCCGCCCCCTCGACCTTGTAGCCCTTGACGTCACCCGTCGTGAGCGCGGCCTTCTTCAGCTGCGCCCGGGTCAGGGGTTCGTCCGCGTCCGGGGCGGCCGAAGAGCCGTCCTTGCCCGACGCCTTCGCCTTGTCCTCGGCCCCGTCCCCACCCTCGTCCGTGTCCTTCGCCTGCTCCTTCGACTCGCCGGCCGACTGTGCGGCGGCCGGCGGCCGTGCCGCCTTCTTGTCCCCGTCGTCGCCGCCCGCGCACGCCGAGGCGCATCCGAGGCCTGCCACGACCGATGCGGCCACCAGGGTCCGCACGATCCTTCTGCTCACGCCCGTGCTCATGTCCGTGCTCATGTCCGGGACACCGTTCCACACTCCTCCGTCCCGGACTTCCCGATGTCCCGGCTGCGGTCGTACGGGTCGGTCGTGGGCCCGCTCGGCGGCGCGCCCGTGGGATCGGCCGAGTCGAACTGCGGGTGCAGGAAGCCGTCGTAGACGTCACAGGCGGAGTTGGCGAGGTCCTGGTCGTAGCGGTTGACCGAGAGCCGGCCCGGGGTGACCTCGTACTTCGCCGGGTTGACGAGCTCCAGGTCGAGGACGCGACGGACGATGGTGCGGGAGACCTCGGTGGAGTCCGGGTCGGCCGGGGCCAGCGCGTAGACGAAGGTGTAGTCGGCTTGACATCCTCCCCCCTTAAAAGAGGGGGATTCCAACCCATTTGGGCTGAGGTTCACGGACACTCGATCCCTTGCGGGGTGTTGCCCCTCCGGCACCGGCTGTTCGCCGGGGGCGAGGAATCCCGCCCTGTCCTGCCGCGACGTTGGCTGCTGCGTTGGTGTCCGCGTTGCAGGTGAAGCCGCAGAAGGAGCAGACGAACCCGGCTTGGCTCTTGCGCGAGTTCTTGTCGATCCATCCGCAGGCACTGCACCGCAGACTCGTGTACGGGGCGGGAACGTCCTCGACCCGGCCGGGAGCCTTGTGCTCCGTGCGCTGTCTGAGCAGGCCCCAGCCCTGGGCGAGGATGGCCCGGTTGAGCCCGGCCTTCTGCTTCACGCGTTTACCGGGCCGCTCGACCGTCCCCTCCGCGGAGGCGGTCATGTTCTTGATGTTCAGCTTCTCGAACCGCACCAGGTCACAGGTACGGGCGAGCATGGTACTGGTCTTCTCACACCAGTCCTTGCGCCGGTCGGCTTCCCGCGCCTTGAGACGGGCCACCTTCGCGTACTCGGCCGTCTTGGCCCCGCTCCCCTTGGGGGCGCGGGCGGCCCGCCGCTGGTGCTTGCGGATCTGCGCCTGCTCTTTGGCCGTGAGCTGGGGGCAGTTCAGCTTCCGCCCGTCCGACAGGGCGGCGGTGATCTTCACGCCCCGGTCGATGCCGATGACCTCACCGGTACCGGGTGCGGCGATCGGTTCGGGGACGACCGCGAACGCGATGTGCCACTGCCCGTTGCGAGAGGTGACCCGGAACGTCTTCGCGGCAGAGAGCTGCGGACGGGTGAGGCGGAAGCGGACCCATCCGCAGCCGGGCACCTTGACCTGAGCCCACCGCCGGCTGAGCTTCTGCACCACCACGGACCGGCCCATGACCTGCTTGCCCTTGGCGTTCAGCTTCGGCGCCCCGCCCGTCTCGAACTCTGGTACGCGGTCGGTGCCGATAACCCGGAAGCCCTCGTGCCCGAACTTCTTGCGCCAGGTTGGCTCACCGAAGCCGGAAGTGAAGCGGGCATTCTTGGCCTTGGAGAAGTCCTTCAGGGCCTGCTGCTGCACGTCCGCATTTCCGGCACCGAGCCACCCGTTCGCACGTCGGGCCTCGGTCAGCTGGCGGCACTGCTCGGCGAAGCCGGGCGCGGACTTACGACCCGGCTTCCAGTGCGAGTGCTGTTCGACGGCGAGGTTCCACACGTACCGGGCGTGCGCGCAGTGTTCACGCATGACCACCTCCTGGGCGGTCGTCGGGTACATACGAAACCGGGACATGGTCCCATGTTAGCATCATATTGGGTCCAGTGCCAGAATGGGACCATGACGAAGCATGTGAACCTGCGCCTCCCCGACGACGTGCACGAGATGGCCGTGGCCGCTGCGGCTGCCGATGACCGCTCCCTGAACTCATGGCTGATCTCCGTGGTGCGTCACGCTGCCGAGCCGGGTGAGACGCCGAATCGCCCTGGCGGCGATTCGGCTGCCCTTGCCCCGCTACGCGGGAGCGGGCACTCACCCCGACCCTGAAGGACTTTGTTGGCGCATTCGGTTGATCAGACGGCCAGCTCTAGTCCAAGGCGGGCGAATCGGCTGATGCGGGTGGCACCAAAGCACTAACTGGTAGCGAACGCTTCGCGCACCTCGGAAGACAGGGTCACAGCCGACCGCCGAGTCGGCCATGCCGTCCTGCTGGGCGCCCTACAAGACGGCGCCTGCCGTCGACGACGAGGTCAAGGCCACGTCGCGACCCGACCCCGCGGCGGGTCACAGGCCGCTCACCAGAAATTTATGGGCAGGTCCGCAAAGCCGCAGGACCGGAATAGAACGCGCTGGTGATCAGCGGATGGCAGGTTCGAGAACGGGCTCCGAGAACGAAACTTGGACCACACGAGCCCCTGCGACGCCTTCACCATCAGTTATCACTTGTGTCATTTGAGGAACATCTGAGCCGGAACCGTGCCCTCCATGTACCTGATCAGATTGGCGATGACCAGCCGGGTGTAAACCCCTTCCGAATACGGGGGTTGGGGTGTACTTGATGCGCCCGGACGCATGTTCCGAAACGGAGTAACCGTGCAGAACGGCACCAGCCGCCGCGCCTTCGCCAGAGCCATAGCCGCCCTGGGAACCGCCACCATCCTCACGTGGACTGCCGGAGCGACGGCCGCCACCGCTGACCCCGGAATCGAGCGCAGCGGGCAGACGACCTCCCCGGCCGTCTACATCAGGTACCTCTCTTCTCCCAAGTTCGCCAACGATGAGAACGCGGCGCGAACACTGAGCGAGTTCAAGGCTCTGTCCGCCGCCGACAAGGAGAAGTACCTCGACTACCTCAACGAACGCGAGGTACTTGAGGCGTTCTTGCTCGCGACTTCTGAGGCCGAGCCAGGGACGGACCCCGCAGCGGCACCCACATCCCGGACCACGACCGTCGAGAAGTCATCGTCGTCGTTCAACGGCGATGTGGTCGTGGTGGCAGAGCAGGAAGCCACCTTCACACCGGACGCCACTACGGGAGTGCAGGCAAGGGGGAAGCTGTCCAGGGGAACCTGGGAGACCAAGTACTCCCACTCCCAGAAGATCCTCGGCGTCACAGTCACCCGACTGTCAGTGTGGGTGAACTACTACACCAACGGCAGCAAGATCACGAGAGTCAACTTCGCCGAGTGCGGCAAGCGGAACTTCAACGCCGCCGTGGCCATCTCCAACAGTGTGCCCAGACACTGGAAGGACGGCTCCTACGCCAACGGTTCCGTCGTGTGGGAAGGCAGCATCATCTACAAGGGCTTCGGCGTCAGCATCGACAAGCGCCAGAAGGTCTGGGCGAACGAGTACGGCTTCCGCGGCGGATATCTGAAGAACCTCTAACCCGAAGGGGGACCGCATGACCATGAATGGCAAGACGATCGTCATCGTCCTGTCCGTCGTCCTCGCAACCCTGATGGCCCTCGCGATTGCGGGGTTCGCTTTCTTCGCAACCGCCGACGGGGAATCGAGCGGGAGCGATCACAAGGTCGGCGGAGCGACTCCGGTTGCCATCGTCCGGGAAGGAGCGGTGACATGAGATCGTTCGCTGCCACCACACGCGAGAAGGTGACAATCGGCGTCCTCGCCGTGCTGATCGTCCTCGTGGTGAACGGCATGCTGCACAACATCACCTGGTGAACGGCACCTCAGCGCCATGACGCTGAGGTGAGAACCTCCCGCAGTCGATCGTCAGGCTGCGGGAGGTCCTTTCCCGGAGAGCCCGAGGTTCGCGCTCACAGCAACCACATCACGCGCCCCGGGCATCGCACACCACACTGTCGATCGGGCTCCAGGGCACCACAGAGTCCCGGCGTCAGAGGTGGGGACGATCGTGACGTCGCTGCGGCCAAAGGGTCATCAGAGGATCGCGGTCAGGGCGGTGGGGGCGGCACATCGCACGGTACGCCGACATATTGATCAGGGATCGCTGGCACGTGCCGTTCGAGGACGAGGCCAGGCTCTATCCCGCAGATGGCAGGCGGTGTCAGTCGCCGGACCGCAATCCGCCATGCGACCCAGCCCACATAAAAATTCTGTGAGTTCGGGGACAACCCTTTACAGGAGTCACAGGTCTCACTTGCGGAACCAACGGCCGTACCCGCGTACCCCGCGCGCGGAGGCCTCCCAAACTCTCGTGCCGCAATGCTGCGGTACGCCGGACTCTCCGAGGTCTTCATGAAGCTTCGCCGTGTCATGGCCGCCGCGGCCACGACGGCCGTCATAGCTCCGCTCGCGCTGCTGTCGGCTCCTGCCGCCTTCGCGACGGACCCCACGCCCACCGGGACCGAGTCCGCCACGACGACGCCGAGCGCGACGCCGACCACCACCGAGACGACGACGCCCAGCGCGACGCCCACGACGACGCCGCCGAGCACCGAGATCCCCTCGGGCACTCCGACCCCGAGCACCAGCACGACGCCCACCGGGTCGCCGACCACGACGCCCGGGCCGAGCGAGGAGCCGACCGACCCGGACGTCCCGTACTGCGAGGACCTCGACGAGAGCTACGGAGACGCCAAGGTCTCCGCGGACATCAAGGGTCTGCCCGGCAAGATCGTCGCGGGCGACGGCTTCCACAACTTCAAGCTGGTCGTCACCAACGAGTCGAAGGCCGACATCAAGGGTGTCGCCTTCTACGCCGAGATCGAGAACTACGAGCTCGACGAGGCGAAGTTCCTGAGCCCGTACGTCACGCTGGAGTTCAAGAACACCGAGTCCGGCAAGTGGGAGCGGATCGGCGACGAGAACTGGGCCGGTGACTACTTCTTCTACGTCGAGTCCCTGAAGGCGAAGGCGAGCGAGAAGGTCGACCTGCGCTTCAGCGTCGACAAGGGCGCTCCGGCCGGTGACTCGTACTCCTTCGGCTCCGGCGCCTACCTGGACAACATCAAGGGCCAGGACTGCATCGCCGAGGGCTGGGCGCAGTACGACTTCGAGGTGCTGAAGGCCGGCTCGGCCAACCCCGACCCGGGCACCGCCGGCCCGAGTGACAACGGCAAGGACCCGGTGAAGAAGCCGCAGGGCAACGTCTCCGAGCTGCCGACCGGCAACCTCGCCGAGACCGGCTCCAGCTCCGCCCTGCCGACCATCGGTCTCGTCGGCGGCGCGGCCGTCGTCGCCGGTGCCGGCGCGGTGTTCGTCGTCCGCCGCCGCAAGGCAGGCGCCGACGCGTAAGCGCTCCGCTGGGAGCGTGTGATTCGTCTGCGGGCCGGTGGGGGCCGGTCGCGCCCCGCGGCGGAGCCGCAGATGTCACAGCCCCGCGCCGCTCAGGGGCGCGGGACGCGTAAGGCGTAATGCGCTTCACGCAAGAAACGAAGGACCTGCGCTCGGAGGGGGGCGCAGGTCCTTCGTCGTTTCCGGCCGCCTGTTGCAAGACGTACGGCCGGAGTTACTTCTTCGGGGGCACCGTCGGCATTCCCAGGAACGGCAGGCGCAGTGCGCCGAAGGCGTCCGCCGGGACGGCGGGGGCGAGGGGCTCGACCGGCTTCAGGCGCTCGTACGCGGCTCCCTGCGCCGGACGCGGGTCCGCCTCGCCCTTGTTGGGCCAGTACGACATCGCGCGCTCCGCCTGCGCGGTGATCGTGAGGGAGGGGTTGACGCCCAGGTTCGCCGAGACCGCGGCGCCGTCGACCACCGAGATGCCGGGGTGTCCGTACAGCCGGTGGTAGGGGTCGATGACGCCCTCGTCGGCCGACGCGCCGATCGGGCAGCCGCCCAGGAAGTGGGCGGTCAGCGGGGTGCCCATCAGCTCGCCGACGTTCGAGCCGGCGAAGCCGTTGATCTCCGCGGCGATCGCGGAGGCGGACTCCGAAGCGGCCTTGATCTGCTTGGGGTTGGGGGCGCCATGGCCCTGCCGGGCCGTCAACAGGCCCTTGCCCGCGCCCTTCGGCTTCAGGTACGTCGTCAGGGAGTTGTCGAGGGACTGCATCACCAGGCCGATGATGGTCCGCTCCGACCAGCGGCGGTTGGAGAGCGAGCGGGCGACGAGGGTCGGGTGCTTCACCGCGTTGACCAGCCAGCCCAGAACCCTCGACGAGCCCTCCGCATAGGGGACTTGGAGGATCGACAGACTGCCCATCGAGTTGGAGCCCCTGCCGTAGCGGACGGGCTCGATGTGGGTGTTCTCGTCCGGGTGGACCGACGAGGTGATCGCGACTCCGCGCGTGAAGTCGACCTTCGCCTCACCGGTGGCCTTCCGGTAGCGGCGGTTGTCGGTCTGCGCGCCGACCAGTGCCTCGGAGTTGGTACGGGTCAGCTCGCCCAGCCTGCCGGACAGGTACGGGAGTTGGCCGCTCGACTTCATGCGGTGCAGCAGGGTCTGTGTGCCGTACGTACCGGCGGCGAGGACGACCCGGCGGGCCTTGAAGGTCCGGCCCTCGCCCTTGCGTTTCTCGTCCGTGGGGAGCGTCGCGACGGCGTAGCCGCCCTGCGAGTCGTCCGTGACCGACACGACGGTCGTCATCGGGTGGACGACCGCGCCCGCCTTCTCGGCGAGGTAGAGGTAGTTCTCGTTGAGGGTGTTCTTCGCGCCGTGCCGGCAGCCCGTCATGCACTCGCCGCACTCGGCGCATGCCTTACGGGCCGGGCCTGCCCCGCCGAAGTACGGGTCGTCGACCTGCTGTCCCGGGCTCGCCTTCGCGGTTCCGTCGGCGTCCTCGCCGTCACCGAAGAAGACACCGACCGGTGCCATGTGGAAGGTGTCGCCCACGCCCATCCGCTGGGCGGCCGCCTTGAGATGGACGTCCGAGGGGGTCATGGTCGGGTTGAGCCGTACGCCGAGCATCCGCTGGGCCTGGTCGTAGTACGGCTTCAACTCCTCCTGCCAGTCGGTGATGTCCTTCCACTGCGGGTCCTCGAAGAACGGCTTCGGCGGTACGTAGAGGGTGTTGGCGTAGTTGAGCGAGCCGCCGCCCACGCCTGCGCCCGCGAGGACCATGACGTTGCCGAGGAGGTGGATACGCTGGATGCCGTACATGCCGAGTTTCGGCGCCCAGAGGTAGTTCTTGAGGTCCCAGGAGTTCTTGGGGAGCGTGCCCGGGGTGAAGCGGCGGCCCGCTTCCAGGACGCCTACGCGGTAGCCCTTCTCTGTCAGGCGAAGGGCTGTGACGGATCCGCCGAAGCCGGAGCCGACGACGATGACGTCGTAGTCGTAAGCGTCCTGAGGCACGTGCTTTCTCCCCTTTGAGTGTGCAGTGCGGGTGCTCTGTGGTTGCTCGCGCCCACGCGGCGGAGCCGCAAATCGATACAGCCCCGCGCCCCTGAAGGGGCGAAGCCCCTCAACAGACCTCTAGCGGAACCGGAACGCCTTCATGAGCCTCAGGCTGCGGCTCATGAACTGGGCGTAGCCCTCGTCGTCCATGCCGAGGGACGGGGCCATGGGCAGCAGGCGCTGCTGGGCGACGGTCTGGGCCTCGGTGTACTTGAGGATGCCCTCGGAGCCGTGGCGGCGGCCGAGGCCGGATTCCTTCATGCCGCCCATCGGGGACTGGACGCTGCCGTAGGCGGGCGCGTAGCCCTCGTTGACGTTGACCGTGCCGGTGCGCAGGCGGGCCGCGACCTTGGCGCCGCGGCGGCCGTCCTTCGTCCACACCGACGAGTTGAGGCCGTACGGCGTGGAGTTGGCGAGTTCGACCGCCTCGTCCTCGTCCTTGAAGCGGTAGATGGAGACGACCGGGCCGAAGGTCTCCTCGTTGCAGACCGCCATCGGCGCCTCGACGCCGTCGAGGATGGTGGGCTCGAAGAAGTACGGGCCGATGTCCGGGCGTGCGACACCGCCCGCGACGAGCTTGGCGCCCTTGGAGACCGCCTCCTCGACGTGCCGGGTCACCGTCTCCAGCTGGCGCTCGCCGACCAGCGAGCCCATCTCGGCGCCGTACGAGAGGGACTTGCCGAGCCGCATCGCCCTGGTGCGTGTGGCGAACCGCTCCACGAAGGCGTCCGCGATCGACTCGTGGACGTACAACCGCTCGATGGAGATGCAGAGTTGGCCCGCGGACGAGAAGCAGGCGCGGACCGCGCCCGCCGCCGCCTTGTCGATGTCGGCGTCCTCCAGGACCAGCATGGCGTTCTTGCCGCCGAGTTCGAGGGAGACCCCGACCAGGCGGGCCGCCGCGCTCTGGGCGACCTCGCGGCCCGTGCGGGTGGAGCCGGTGAACGAGACGTAGTCGGCGCGCTTGACGACCTCCGGGCCGACGACCGGTCCCTCGCCCAGGACGACCTGGAAGACGTCGGCCGGCAGGCCCGCCTCGATCAGCAGGTCGCGGGCCCACAGGGCGGTGAGGCAGGTCTCGGTGTCGGGCTTCATCACGACGGCGTTGCCCGCGACGAAGGCGGGGATCGCGTCGCCGACGGAGAGTTCCAGCGGGTAGTTCCAGGGGGCGATCTGGCCGACGACGCCCCGGGGGTGGCGCAGCTCGGTGACCTTGGTGAGGGTCGGCACGGCGCCCGCGTGGCGCTTGGGCTTGAGGTACGAGACGGCCTTGCGGCCGTAGTGGCGGGCCGCCACGGCGACGGCCTGCACCTCCTCGTGGGCGTGCAGCCGGGCCTTGCCGGTCTCCAGCTGGATGAGGTCCAGCACCTCGGCCTGGCGGGCGAGCACCAGGTCGTGGAAGCGGAGGAGGACGGCGGCGCGCTGCCTGACCGGGGTCTGGGCCCAGACGGCCTGGGCGGCGCGGGCCTTCTCGTAGGCCCGCTCCACGTCCTCGGGGGTGGACTCGGGCAGGTCGGCCAGCTTCTCGCCCGTGAACGGCGTGTGGTTGGCGGTGCGGCCCGAACCGACCACGCCACGCGTGAGCTGCGCGATCAGCTCCGGCGTGACCACGTCAGCAGCCGTGCGGGCGCCCTCGGGGGCGGGCGCGAGGGGGTTGGTGCCGGTCTTTTCCGGGGCGTGTACCGGGGCCTGCGAGTCGGTCATGGCCCGCAGCGTATGCCCGGGCCCGCCGCTTTGGGTACCCGGCGGTAATAGGGATTCACCGAGTGCACACACAGCGCCAGCGATCACTGGCAATGAATGGCCTGATCAGGGGGTTGTCCGGCGACGATCAGGGCCCGACCGAAAAATCGGAGCGCGGGGACCACTTCCTCGACCCGCCGATCTCCAGTCGGTCGCGCGCTCCCTTGAACACTTCGGTGCCCCTTTTCTCGTCCGCCGTCCCCTTCGGCATGTCGACACGCAGCTCGTACAGCCGGCTGTCGTCGGTGAGGATCATCAGCTCCATGACGCGGACCAGCCTGCCCTCGGTCTCGTAGGTCGTGTCGACGAGCACGGCCTCGTTCCCGTCGAAGGACGTCTTCGTGTACTGCGTCTGCGACTCCCCGTATCCGGCCCACGTCTCGGCCGAGTCCTTCGCCTGGTCCATCGGCGAGCGCGGCGCCTCGTCCCACTGGGTGAGGCGGACCTGGACGACCTCGTCGTTGTCGTAGATGGCCATGCGCGGCTGGTCGTCGGGGCCGCCCTGCTCGTGGAAGCGCACGTACTGCCTGGGGAGGGAGAGGACGGCGTTCAGGTCCTGCTCCTCGTGGGCGACCCAACTGTCCCTGGTCGTCGGCGAGGTCGAGGCCCGCTGCTTCGGGGTCACCGACGGCTCGCCCCCTACGGCGGACGCGCTGTCGTCGGTGAGCGAGGTCCCGGCCCAGACACCACCCGCGACGAGGAGGGCACCGGCCAGGACTCCTGCCACGAGGCGCGCGGTGGAGCGCCTGCGCCCGGGACGTACGGGGATGGGCTCGGCCCGGGTGTCCTCCGACGGGGCGGGGGGCTCGGAGGGGGTGCCCGCCTCGGAGGAAGTGGCCGTGTCCGATTGGGCGGGTGACTCCGGCCGGGACGATTCCGCCGATGCCGCCGACGCCTTGGGTGGCCCGGACGGCTCGGACGACCCGGAAGCCTCCGGCTGCTCGGGCGACTCGGACTGCCCACGCGGCTCAGGTGACTCCGACGACCTCGAATTCTCCGGTGCCTCGTCCGAGGCGGGAGGCCTGACGAGCTGTACCGTCCCCGAATCATCCGCGAACTCCCGTAACGCGGAGGCGTCCTGAGGAATCGTCAGGTCTCCCTGCGGAGCCGTGGCCGGGACCGGCCACCGTTCCGCCACCGCCTGCAGCGCGACGACGACCTCGTCCGCGTCCGGTCTCTCGTCCGGGTCCTTCGTCAGGAGCCGCACGATCAGGGCACCGAGTGGCCCCGCCTGCTTGGGTTCCGGCGGCTCGGCGGACAGGATCGCGGCGAGGGTGGACTCCAGCGTCGTACGCCGGAAAGGGGACCAGCCCTCGACGGCCGCGTACAGGCAGACGCCCAGGGACCACAGGTCCGCGGCCGGGCCCGCGCCTCGGCCGGACATCCGCTCGGGTGCGATGAATTCGAGGGAGCCGACGAACTCCCCGCTCATGGTGATGGATTCCTCGCCCTGGATGTGGGCGATGCCGAAGTCGGTGAGCACGACGCGGCCGTGCTGTCCGAGCAGCACGTTGGCGGGTTTCACGTCACGGTGCACGATGCCCTTGGCGTGCGCGGCCTTCAGCGCGCCCACGACGGCGAGCCCGATCCGGGCGGACTCGGCGGGCGGGAGCGCGCCGCGCTGCAGTACCTCGTGGAGGGACTCGCCGCGGATCAACTCCATGACGATCCAGGGCAGTCCGTCCTCCACGACCACGTCATGGATGGCGACGGCCGCCGGGTGTTCCACGCGCGCGGCCGCCCGCGCCTCCCGCTGGAGCCGGTTGTACGCGCGCTGGTGGGCCGCGTCCTGCGGATCGCCGGGCAGGCGCGGCTCCTTGACCGCGACGTCCCGCTCCACGAGTTCGTCGACGGCCCGCCATACGGTGCCCATGCCGCCGGAGCCGATGCGCTCGGCCAGCCGGTAACGGCCGCCGATCAACCGCCCCCCGTCATCGCTCATGCCCCATCAGTACCGTGCGGGGCCCGAGCTTGTCGACGTCATGCGGTGGTTCACGCGGTGGGCGGGGTCCGGTTCTCGGGCAGAGGCTCGTCCCTGGGCAGGGCCCGGTGCTTGGGGAGTGCCGTACGGCCCACCGCCGCAGCGAGTTTACGCAGCCGGCGCCAGTCCATCGGGGGCTTGGTCTCCGGAACGCCCGGCCGGTTCCAGGGGACGCGCACGCGCAGCGCGCCGGGCTCGATGCGGCACCGTACCGGGGTGGGCAGGACGAAGGCCTCTCCGTCCACGCCGGCCTCGATCTCGGGGCGGTCGGCGTCGACGACCACCTCGCGGGCCGTGAGCACCGTGAGCCCGGTGGAGTGCACGCCCAGCAGCAGCCCGGCCGCCTCGGCCGCGTTCTCCACCTTGATGCCGAGGACTCCGAGCAGACCGGACTCCAGCCGCTCGCGGTAGCCGAGGCCCGCGGGATCGTCCATGCGGTAGGGGTTGTTGCTCACGAGGAGGGCCTGGGGCGCGTCGATGACGGCCACCCCGGGTGCCTCCGCCCCGTTCGTCGCGCCGGTCCCCGAGGTCTCAGAGGTTCCAGCGGTCCCTCCGGTCCCGCCCGTCTCCTCGATCCGGGCGCTCAGCCGCGGCCCCCGCTGGTGCGTGAGCAGCTCCGGCAGCAGCTCCAGCGTCGTACGCACCTTGTCGTCCCGGTACTCGGGGCTCTGCACGACCACCGCGTACGCCCCGAACGAGGCGTTGTTGACGAAGGGGTGCCCGTCGGCGAAGCCGAGGTCGACACGGACCTCGACCCCCGAGCCGGTGAGCGCGTCGAGGCAGGCGGCCGGGTCGTTCCGGTCGAGTCCGAGGTCCATGGCGAAGTGGTTCCGGGTCCCGGCGGAGACGACGAGGAACGGGATGTCGTGCTCGGCGGCGATCGCGGCGACCAGCGCCTGTGTGCCGTCCCCGCCCGCGACGCCGAGCAGGTCGGCCCCGTCCGCGACGGCCCGCCGGGCGAGTTCGGTGACGTCCTCCTTGTGCTCGGGGTCGAGGAGGTGGACGCGCGCTCCGAGCCGCTCGGCCTTCTCCTTCAGCCCGAACTGCTCGACCTTCCCGCCGCCGGACCGCGGATTCATGATGAGGAAGGGCCTGGCGGGGGCGGGGGTCCGGTGCTCGGACACGCGCACGGCATGCGACTTGGTCAGGCTGAGCGCGAACTTCCCGGCCCAGACGGCGAAGCCCCACAGCGCCAGGGACAGCACGACGACCCAGAGCAGGTTCGCGGCGGCGAAGAGCCCGATGACCGTGGCGGGCGTCGCGAGGGCCAGTACCCCGGCCGCGGCCCGGGCCGGCCCCCGGAGGGTCAGCACCCACCAGAGCGCGGCGACCGTGACCGCCGTGCCGAGCACCCCGACCACGAGGAGCAACACGCTCGCGGCCCGGGCGAATCCGATCGGCAGCAGCACGGCGAGGCCGGCGGCCGCCAGGGCACCGCGCGCCGCCCACCGCTGGCGTGCGTGCGCACGCACGTCGAGATCCAGGCCCACGCCCGTCACCTCTCTCCACAGGAAGCCGCGGGGAGGGTCGGCGGCTGTCGTCCCTGTTGTCCGTCGGTGCTGAGCAGTATGCCGTTCCGGAACCGGCTTGACGTTTTCTTGACCCGCCCTCAGACTCCCAGTTTCACCGCAATACCACCGAATAAACATTCGAATAGGGAAGAGACTCGCGCTGCCGCGTCCCGGCGCCGCAGCCGTTGCGTCCGTCCTCTCGCTCGCCCTGGTGACCGGCTGTTCCGACAGCGGTTCCGACTCCGGATCGGGCAAGGACGACAAGGCCGCGGGCAAGGAGCCGGCCGCGGCAGCGAAGACCCTCGGCAAGAGTGAGCTGGAGAAGCTCGTCATCGCGACGGCCGACGTCAAGGGCTTCAAGGTCGGCCCGGCCGACCAGTCCGACCAGTTCGCCTCCTCCAAGGAGGAGATCAAGGTCGTCGACGAGAAGTGCGCGCCCCTCGCGTACGTCCTCACCGGCTTCGCGCCGGGCGACTCGGCCTCGTACGTCAACCGCATGGCCCAGGAGGACCCGACGGCCAAGGCGAGCGCCTCCCCCACCAAGGACCTCGAGGACATGACCGAGGAGGAGATGGAGGACGCGATGAACTCCATCACCGACGCCCTCGGTTCGACCGTCACCCTCGTCTCGCTGTCCTCGTACGAGGGCGACGGCGCGAAGGAGACCATGTCCTCTCTCCGCCGCGATCGAGGGCTGCGGCGGCTTCACGGCCACGGCCAAGGAGGAGCCCCAGAAGTTCAAGAAGGTCGAGGCGGAGAAGGCCTCCGGGAACGGCGACGAGTCGCTGGCGTTCGCGGTGACCGCGGACTCCGAGGGCGACCCGGTCGTGCACGCGGAGGTCGCGCGGCACGGGAGCACGGTCGCCACGTACTACTCGATCAGCATGGCCGCGTTCGCCGACGACGCCAAGGTCTCCGACTACGACGTACCGGCCGACCTCATCAAGGCCCAGACGGCGAAGCTCCGCTGAGGCGAGGTCTGTTGAGGCGAAGCCGGTAGGGGGCGACGCACACACGGAGGGCGGGCCGGGTTCACCGGCCCGCCCTCCCGTGGTTGACGTGTCAGCCGATGGGCTGCGGCATGGGCCGGACGTCGTAGGCGAGGCCGATGGTGTCGCCGCCGGCGGGGTCGGCCAGTTCGACGCGCCAGCCGTCGGCGAACTGGTCCACGCCGGGAGCCATCGGGATGGTGCCGGAGATCAGGACGGTCCCGGGCGTCAGCTCGCCGCGGGACCGCAGGACGTCGACCCAGTAGCCCGGGGTGAGGAGTTCGGCGAGCGTCCCGGCCTGGATCTCGGTCTCGGTGCCGTCGTGGCTGACCCAGGCGCGCAGGGTGATCCCGTCGATGCGGGACTCCACGTCGGCCAGGCGCCAGGCGCGGCGGGCCAGGACGTCGGGGCCGGCGTTCTTGCTCCACGCCACCCCGTGCACCTCCAGGTCCCGGTCGGTGTGGTCACAGGCGGCGGTCAGCAGCAGTTCCCCGCCCTCGGCGACGACCAGCGCCCACTCCGCCTCGCCGGAGGTGCGGCCGTGCTGGACCGCGACCCGCTCGGTCTGCTGGGCGAGGTACGGGGAGACGGGGTAGAGCGCCGGCGTCACGGACGGGCCCGGCACGCCCAGCTCGGCGAGCTCCGCGACGTGCGCGGCGACGTCGTCCTGGCTGCGCCCGGCATACCCGGCGTTGAGGACCTGGACGACATCGACCTCGCGCGTCGATCCGTCGGGCAGTTCGAAGGTCAGCACGGCCATGAGGGCACTCCCAGGATTCGGGGAACGGGAAACGGGGGTCGGGAACGAGGGCCGGAAACGGAGATCACGGACCGGGGACCGGTCCGCGGATCCTGATTTCTCCGCGGTTAACTTCCGGCGCAGGGGTTGCGCATACGACCTGTATACAAGAAGTATGCCGGAAGGTCGATGTCCCCGAGCAAGGATGGGCACCATGCACGACACCCCGAAGAGCGACGCCGGGGCCGCGGAGAAGCGCTCCGGCGTCCGCCGCGCCTTCGTCGCGAGCCTCACCGGCACCGCCCTGGAGTGGTACGACTTCGCCGTCTACTCCGCCGCGGCCGCTCTCGTCTTCGGTGATCTGTTCTTCCCGTCGGAGGACCCGCTCACCGGCACGCTCCTGGCGTTCTCCACCTACGCGGTCGGCTACGTCTCCCGTCCCCTCGGCGGATTCGTCTTCGGCCGTCTCGGTGACGTGATCGGCCGCAAGAAGGTGCTGATCGCCACGCTTGTCCTGATCGGCGTGGCGACCTTCCTGATCGGTCTGCTGCCCGCCTACGGAACGATCGGCGTGGCCGCGCCCATCGCGCTGGTCGTGCTGCGTTTCGCCCAGGGCGTCGGCGTCGGCGGCGAGTGGGGCGGCGCCGTGCTGCTGTCCAGCGAGTTCGGCGACCCGCGCCGCCGGGGCTTCTACGCCTCCGCCGCACAGGTGGGCCCGCCCGCGGGCAACCTGCTCGCCAACGGTGTGCTCGCCGCCCTCGGCGCCCTGCTGACCGAGGCGCAGTTCGAGTCCTGGGGCTGGCGTGTGGCGTTCCTGCTGTCCGGCGTACTGGTCGGCTTCGGGCTGTGGATCCGGGCCAAGCTGGAGGAGACCCCGGTCTTCAAGGCGATGGAGGCCGAGCAGTCCCGGCCCGAGGCCCCCGTCCGCGAGGTCTTCACCACCCAGCCCCGCGCCCTGACCGCCGCGATCCTGTGCCGGGTCGGCCCCGACGTGCTGTACGCCATGTTCACCGTCTTCGTGCTGACCTACGCCACCCAGGAACTCGACATGTCGCGCGGCTCCGCCCTCGCGGCCGTCCTCATCGGCTCCTCGGTCCAGGTCTTCCTGATGCCGCTGGCCGGCGCGCTCTCCGACCGCGTCAACCGGCGCCTGCTGTACGGCGTCGCCGCGGTGGCCGCCGCGGTGTGGCCGTTCGTGTTCTTCCCGATGGCCGCCGGCGGTTCCTGGCTGCCGCTCGCCGCCGGAGTCCTCGTCGCCCTGGTGATCCACTGCTGTCTCTACGGACCGCAGGCCGCCTTCATCGCCGAGCAGTTCTCGCCCCGGCTGCGCTACACCGGCTCCTCGCTGGCCTACACCCTGGCCGGGATCATCGGCGGTGCCATCGCCCCGCTGCTGTTCACCACCCTGCTGAGCGCCTACGACAGCTGGGTGCCGCTGGCCCTCTACATCGCCCTCGCCTGCGCGGTCTCCGTGGTGGGCGTGCTGCTGGGCCGCAACCCCGAGGCCGCCGTCGACGAGGACGCGGAACTCGCCGCACCGAAGACCCGGGCCGCGGCGGACGTCCCGCTCCCCCGCTGACAACGGCCACACGACCCCGCCCAGACTCGCCCCGGACAAGGAGGCCCCGCAGTGCGGATCGCCATCGGCCAGCTCACCACCGGCCCCGACCCCGACAAGAACCTGCGCCTCGTCGAGGAGTGGACGCGTCGCGCCGCGGACGCCGGAGCCCGCGCGGTCGTCTTCCCGGAGGCTTCGATGGCCTGCTTCGGCACGCCGCTGGCCCCGCTCGCCCAGCCCCTCGACGGGCCCTGGGCCGACGGCGTACGCGAGATCGCCCGGGAGACCGGCACGGTCGTCGTGGCCGGCATGTTCACCCCGGCCGACGAGGGGCGGGTGGCCAACACCCTGCTGGCCACCGGCCCCGGCGTCGAGGAGTCGTACGACAAGATCCACCTGTACGACGCCTTCGGCTTCCGCGAGTCCGAGACCGTCGCCCCGGGCTCCCGCCCCGCAGTGATCGACGTGGACGGCGTCCGGCTCGGCCTGGCCACCTGCTACGACGTCCGTTTCCCCGAACTGTTCCGGGCGCACGCCGACGCCGGAGCGGTGGGCACCCTCCTTGCGGCCTCCTGGGGAGCCGGCCCCGGCAAGGTCGACCAGTGGGAGCTGCTGGTGCGGGCCCGCGCGCTGGACGCCACCGTCTGGGTCGCCGCCGTCGGCCAGGCCGATCCCGGCACCCCTCCGGGCCCCGCGCCGACCGGCATCGGGCACAGCCTGGTGGTCGGCCCCGACGGGACCGTACGGGCCTCGCTCGGCGCCGAGCCGGAGCTGCTGGTGACGGATCTGGACGTCGAGGAGGTCGGCGCGGTCCGCGAGAAGACGTCCGTACTGGCGAACCGGCGGCCCGAGGTGTGGCGATGAGCGAGGTGTGGCGATGAGCGGGCCCGAGCTGGAGTTCCACCGCCCCGACGGACCCTGGCGCGCCCCGGCCGGCGCCGGACCCGGCGTCGAGGAGTGCGTCCTGGCCGAGGACCCCGGGAGCGGCCGGCGCACCGCACTCGTCCGCTGGGCGCCGGGCACCGACACCTCGGCCGGAGGCGTGGCCCGGCACGACGTGTGGGAGGAGGTCTATCTCGTCGAGGGAGCGATGTACGACCTGACGCTGGAGCGCACCTTCACCGCGGGCATGTACGCCTGCCGTCCCCCGGGCATGCCGCACGGGCCCTGGACCTCACCGGACGGCGTGACGATGCTCGTGATCACGTACCCCTGATCCGGCGGGCACGGGAGCGTCCCTCGGCGGAGGGACGGCGCGCGCCCGGCCCCTCCGTCCCCGAGGAGCGGCTTCAGCCGTCTCAGCCGTCGAGGAGCACCTTGAGGGTCGACTCCAGGTGGTGGTCGATGGCCGCGCACGCGGCCGGCGCGTCACCGGCGGCGAGGGCGTCCACGATGGCCTCGTGCTCGTCGAGCACGGCCTTCTGCCGTCCCTGCTGGTTGAAGACGGCGACCACCCCGGCGCGGACCTGGCGGCTGCGCAGACCGTCGTAGTGCCGGTCCAGCAGGGTGTTGCCGACGGCCGACACCAGGGACGCGTGGAACCGGTGGTCCACGGCGATGAACTCCCGGGTCTCCTCGGCGCCGGTGAGCGCGCGCTGCTCTTCCAGCAGGGAGCGCAGCTCCTCCAGGGGCACCCGCCCGGCCGCGACGAGCCGCTCGGCCGCGTACCGCTCGACGAGGCCGCGCAGCTCCATCAGCTCGCGCACCTCGCGCCCCGTCAGAGGCGCCACCCGGGCACCTCGCTTGGGCACGAGCTCGACCAGGTCCTCCGCGGCGAGCAGCAGCAGCGCCTCCCGGATGGGGGTGCGGGAGACACCGATACGATCGGCGAGCTCCTGCTCGGACACGAAGGCCCCCTGCATCTCGGGGTCCGTCAGCACCGTGTCCTTGAGATACGCGTAGGCCTTCTCCCGACCGGACGCCACGGCAACCCCCAGACATCGCATACAGTTTGTATACCGACGCTACCACGGGGGTTCCCGCACAACACCGGGCCGTGTGCCGTCACCAACTCGCCGTGGCAGCCTGAGCACCTCCCCGACGCGGCGGGCTCAGAGCGTGTCGATGTCCAGGTTCGCGATCGCCGTCTTCGCGACCTCGCGCCCGCGCTCGGTGAAGTCACCCTCGCCGGGGTAGCCGATCATGAGCTTGTACATGTCGCCGGACTTGGTCTTGTAGTAGAGGACCTGCATCTCGCGCGGACGCGGGGATTCGGTGTCCGTGGTCGAGTAGGTGATGGTGTTGAGGGCCGCTTTCCGGTCCTTGTACGTCGTCGGATCCGGCTTGCTCTTGGGAGCGGGCTCGGAGTCCATGTCCATGCCGTAGCTGCCGCTCTGACGGTAGCTCGCGTCGTCGTCGTACATCTCGGCCGCCGCCGACCCGGCGATGTCACCGGTGTCCTCGGCCTTCTTGGCCAGGGTGAGGCTGATCCAGAGGCTGCCGCTCAAGTCGGTGAACTGGACCCAGTGTTCGCCCTTGGCCGCGTCGGGCTTGGGCACGGTCTTCTGGTAGCCGGCCGGCACCGCCATCGTCGCGCCCAGGGCCTTCAGGTCCTTCTTGTTCCAGTTGTCGGGCAGCGGCCCCGCGAACGGGTCCGCGACCACGAGGTACGCCGCCAGCGCGGCCGCGACGACCACGGCACCGATCCCGATCCACCCCTTGCGGCCGACCCGGATCGACCTGCCGCCGGGCTCCGCCATCCGTACGACCTGCGTGGGCGCGGGCTCGGGCGGACGCGCGGCCTGCTCCACGGACGTGTACGGACGGCCGCCGCGCC
>NZ_JAPWHT010000015.1:0-50009 GCF_027270795.1 Streptomyces sp. ActVer | reverse complement strand
TGCCCTCGATCTTGTCGGCCCAGCCCGCGTAGTACTCGGTCCACTCGGCGACGTGCGGTCCGACGCTCGGAGCCCAACCGCCGATGCAGACGCCGTTCTCCAGCGGGCAGACGGCCGCGAAGTCGGCGATGTGGTCGCGGAGCAGCTGGGCGAATCGGGTGAGCAGTCGGCGGCGCTCGGCGGGGCGCATGGTGCCCCACACCTCGAAGGCCTGGCGTGCGGCGGCCACGGCCCGGTCCACCTCGGCGGCACCCGCTAGGGGGATGTGCGCCTGGACCAAGCCGGTCGCCGGATTCCTGTGCTCGTAGAGGCCGCCGCTGGTGTCGGTGATGTCCTTGCCGCCGATGACCAGCCGCGGCTGCGGCAGATCGTGCTCGGCTCTGTCCTGGTGCAGCTTCACATCGACCGTGACCACGGATGCCTCCTTGAAACCGTCCGGCGCCGTCCGCGCGTTCAGCTTAAATAGCTAACCTATTTAGCCAAGGTAGTCAATGACTGGAGCAATGACCGGAGCACGCCCCGCCCCACCGGTTCACAGTCCGAGCGAGCGCCCGATGATCTCCTGCATGATCTCCGAGGTCCCGCCGAACACCCGCTGGACCCGGCTGTCCCGCCAGATGCGGGCGATCTCGTACTCGTTGACGTAGCCGTAGCCGCCGAAGAGCTGCATGCAGCGGTCGATGACCTCCCAGCCGGTCTCCGAGGTCCAGTACTTGGCCGCGGCCGCCTCTTCGGGGGTCAGCTCGCCCTGGAAGAGGGCCATGATGCAGCCGTCCACGTAGACCCGGGCGACGCCCAGCTTGGCCTTGATGTCGGCGAGGGCGAACCGGTTCGCCTGGAACTGTCCGATCGGCTGCCCGAAAGCCGTACGGGTCTTGGCGTACTCCAGCGCCAGCCCGTAGGCCCGCTCGGCCGCGGCGAGCGAGGAGACGGCGATGGCCAGCCGCTCGGTCGGGAGGTTGCCCATCATGTGGTAGAAACCGCGGCCCTCCTGCCCTATGAGGTTCTCGGCGGGGACGCGTACGTCATGGAAGAACAGCTCGGCGGTGTCCTGGGCCTTCATCCCGACCTTGTCCAGCTTGCGCCCGCGCTCGAAGCCCTCGGTGCCGCGCTCGACGACGATCAGGCTGATGCCCTTGTGCCCGGCGTCCGGGTCGGTCTTGCAGGCCACGATGACCAGGTCGGCCAGGATGCCGTTGGTGATGAAGGTCTTGGATCCGTCGATGACCCATTCGTCGCCGTCCCGGCGGGCGGTGGTGCGGATGCCCTTGAGGTCGGACCCGGCGGCCGGCTCGGACAGCGCGAGCGCGCAGATGGTCTCGCCACTGACCACCCCGGGCAGCCAACGGGCCTTCTGTTCCGGAGTGGTGAGGTGCATCAGATAGGGCGGGACGACATCGTTCTGCAGCCCGAGCCCGATGCCGACCGAGCTGGTGGCGGCCATCTCCTCCGCCATGATGGCGTTGTAGCGGAAGTCCCAGATCCCCTGCCCGCCGTACTCCTCCGGGAACTGCCAGCCGATGAGCCCGGCCTTGCCCGCGGCCGCCCACGCGGCCCGGCCCACCTGGCCGTCCCGCTCCCACTGCTCGGCGTTCGGGGCGCATTCACGCAGGTAGAAGGTGCGGGCGGTGTCCCGGAACAGCTCGTGCTCCGCGGCGAAGATCGTACGGCGCATGCTCGACTCCACTCATACATCTCGCTTATTTAGCTGAAGTAGTTATACGATAGCGCTGTATCGGCGGCTGAGCGAGGGAGGGCGCGTGAGCGTACGGGACAAGGTGGCACTCGTCACCGGAGCGGGCCGCGGCATCGGCGAGGCGATCGCCGACCGACTCGCCACCCAGGGAGCCTCGGTCGCCGTCTGCGACCTGGACCAAGAGGCCGCCGTGAAGGTCGCGGCCGGCCTCGCCGAACGGCATTCCGTCCGTGCGACGGGCGTCGGCGTGGACATCTCGGACAGCGTGGCCGTGCGCTCGGCCGTCGAGCGGGTGACCGGCGAACTCGGCCCGGTGGACATCCTGGTCAACAACGCGGCCGTCGACGCCATCGGCCGCTTCGTCGACAGCACCGAGGAGACCTGGGACCGGATCATCGCGGTCAATCTGCGGGGCACCCTCACCATGACCAGGGCCGTGCTCGACTCGATGACCGAGCACGGCGGCGGCCGGATCGTCCTCATAGCCTCGGACGCCGGCCGGGTCGGCTCGTCCGGCGAGGTGGTGTACTCCGCGACGAAGGGCGGGGTCATCGCCTTCGGCAAGGCGCTGGCCCGCGAGGTCGCCCGGCACGGCATCACCGTGAACAGCGTCTGTCCGGGGCCGACCGACACCGCGCTGCTCGGCCAGGTCGCCGAGTACAGCCAGAAGATGTACGACGCGACCGTGCGGGCGATTCCGCTGCGCCGCGTCGCCCGGCCCGCCGAGATCGCCGGTGTGGTGGCCTTCCTCGCGTCCGACGACGCCGCCTACATGACCGGGCAGACGCTCTCGGTCAGCGGCGGCCTCACGATGGTCTGAGGTGAGCGCCGTGCTGAACGTCGAACTCCGCGACAAACTCGCCGTGCTGACCCTGGACCGGCCCGGACAGCTCAATGCCATCGGCTCCGAGACCGCCGACCGGCTCGCACAGGCACTCGACGACGTACGCGACAACGACGACGTACGCGCCCTGGTCCTGACGGGAGCGGGCCGCGCTTTCTCGGCCGGGGCCGACATCAGCGAGATCGAGTCGTTCACGGCACCCGGGCAGTTCCGCGCCTTCGTCGGACGCCTGACCGGCGTGTACGCGCTTCTGGAGGAGTTCCCCAAGCCCTCGGTCGCGGCCGTCCACGGGTTCGCCTTCGGCGGCGGTCTTGAGCTGGCGCTCGCCTGCGACCTGCGGGTCGTGGAGCGGGGTGCGCGGCTCGGCCTGCCCGAGATGAAGCTCGGCGTTCTGCCGGGCGCGGGCGGCACGCAGCGGCTGCCGCGACTACTGCCTCCCGCGATCGCCAAGCAGATGATCCTCACCGGCGAGCCGATCGACGCGGAACGGGCCTGGCAGCTCGGTCTGGTCAACGAACTGGCCGAGCGCGGCGGAGCACTCGCCGCCGCCGAAGCGCTGGCGGCCACACTGACGGCCGGGGCACCGCTCGCGCTCGCGGCGGGCAAACGGCTGATCGACCACGGGCTCGGCATGGACCTGGAGACGGCGATCGCGTACGAGCGCGAGACCGTCTCGGTGCTGTTCTCCACCGAGGACCGGGCCGAGGGACTCAAGGCTTTCCGCGAGCGCCGCCCGGGAGAGTTCCGAGGCAGGTAGCGAGCGTTCTCGAAAACCGACAACAGACCCCTGACAGACCCCGACTGATCCGAACCGGTGTGGAGGTGGTGGACCGTGCGGCCACTGGAGGGCATTGCCGTCGTCGAGCTGGGCATGTGGGTGGCGGCGCCTGCCGCTGCCACCATGCTCGCCGACTGGGGCGCCGACGTGGTGAAGGTGGAGGCTCCGACCGGTGACCCCAACCGGTACACCCTCAAGCACGTCGGTCAGGACATCGACAGCGCGCCCCCGTTCGAGACCGACAACCGCGGCAAGCGCGGGATCGTCCTCGACCTGCGGTCGGACGAGGGCAAGGACGCGTTGGAGCGGCTGCTGGAGCGCGCCGACGTCTTCGTCACCAATCTCCGCCCCGGCGCCCTGGAACGTCTGGGCCTGGCGCCGGACGAGCTGCGCGCCCGCCATCCCCGCCTGGTCATAGGCACGTTGACGGGCTACGGCTGGGCAGGTGCCGAGCGCGACCGGGCCGGGTACGACGTCTCCGCCTTCTGGGCCCGGCCCGGCATCGCCGCCATGCTCAACCCGGCCGGTGAGGCGCCGCCCGGCATCCGCCCCGGCCTCGGCGACCGTACGGCCGCGTCCAACCTGGTGGCGGGTGTCCTGGCCACGTTGCTGCGGCGCGGGAGTACGGGTGAGGGCGGCGTGGTCGACGTGTCGCTGCTCCGCTCCGGCACGTACGCCAACGGCAACGACCTGGCCCTGCAGAACTTCTTCGGCAAACGCGGGCGTACCCGCCATCGCACCGAGCACGAGTCCCCGCTCTACAACTCCTACCGGGCCGCCGACGACCGCTGGTTCTGGCTGGTCGGCCTGGAGGGCAACCGCCACTGGCCCGGTGTCGTCAAGGCACTGGGCCGCGAGGACCTGGCGACGGACGAGCGGTTCGCGACCGGCAAGGCCCGGCGTGGCCACGTACGCGAACTGATCGCCGTGTTCGACGAGGAGTTCGCGCTCCGCCCGCTGGACGAGTGGGCGGAGCGGTTCGACACCGAGGGTGTGTGGTGGGCGCCCGTGCAGACCCTGGCGGAGGTGTCGGCCGATCCGCAGGCGGAGGCGGTCGGGGCGTTCGTCGAACAGCCCGGCATGGGTGACGCCCCGATGCTGCGGACGGTGGCGACACCCGTCGCCTTCTGGGGCGTCGACGACAAGCCACGCGGAGGCGCGCCGACACTCGGCGAGCACACCGACGAAGTACTCCGCGAACTCAACTGACCCGACAGATCTGCTCAGGAGGTACGGCGTGGGCATCCTCGACGACAAGGTCGCCATCGTCACCGGCGGCGGGAGAGGGCTGGGCCGGGCGCACTGCCTGGCGCTCGCCGAGGCCGGCGCGACCGTGGTGGTGAACGATCTCGGCTCGGGCATCCACGGTGAACAGACCGGTGACTCCCCCGCCGACGAGGTCGTCGCCGAGATCACCAAGCTCGGTGGCCGGGCGGTCGCCAACCACTCCTCGGTGACGGACTGGGCGGCGACCGAGACCATGGTCGCGGACACCGTCGCGGAGTTCGGCCGCCTCGACATCGTCGTGAACAACGCGGGGATCGTGCGCGACCGCATGCTGTTCTCGATGAGTGAGGCCGAGTTCGACGCGGTGATCGCCGTGCATCTCAAGGGCACCTTCGCGCTGACGCGGCACGCCTGCGCGTACTGGCGCGAGGCGTCGAAACGGGGTGAGCGTGTCGCCGGCCGCGTGATCAACACGACGTCCGGGACCGGCCTGTTCGGCAACCAGGGCCAGTCCAACTACGGCGCGGCGAAGGCCGGGATAGCCGGACTCACCGTCCTCACGGCCCTGGAGATGCGCCGGTACGGCGTCACCGCGAACGCCGTGTCACCGATCGCGGCCACGCGGATGACGGACGGGCTGGACGTCGGAGCGTCCCTCCAGGCCGTCGACGGCTTCGATCCGCGCGATCCCGCCAACGCCTCCGGCGTCGTCGTCTACCTGGCCTCCGACACCTCGGCCTGGCTGACCGGCCAGGTCCTGCGCATCGAGGGCAACCGGCTGAACCGACTGCAGGGCTGGACCGTCGCCGGAGTCCATCCCAGCCGGTCCGGCGAGGCCCTCACGTACGACGAACTCGTCGATGCCGTACCGCAGTTGTACGGGGTCGCCCCCGCCGGCCGGGCCACCGGAGTGGGCCAGTGAAGGCCCGAGGCAGCGAGGGCGACCACGACGTCGCCGCCCTCGTGCTGCGCGCGACGCTGGGCCCGATGCTCTTCGCGCACGGCTGGAACAAGGTGGCCGGGCCGGGCGGGCTCAAGGGCACGACGGGCTGGTTCGAGGCACTCGGCCTGAAGCCGCCCGAGGTGCACGCCCGGATGGCCGCCGGGACCGAGATGGCGGCGGGCGTGGGCATCACCCTGGGCGCGGCCAACCCCCTCCCGGCGGCGGCAGCCGTCGGCCTGATGGCCGTGGCGGCCCGGACCGATCACCGGGGCAAGGGCTTCTTCGTCTTCAAGGGCGGCTGGGAGTACGTCGGTGTCGTGGGCGGCGCGGCCGTCGCGCTCGCGGCGCTGGGCCACGGCAGGTACTCGCTCGACGGGCTGCTGCGACGCCAACGTGCAGGTGCGGGACCCGCGTTGCTGGCCGCGGGAATCGGCACGGCTAGCGCGGCGGCGCTGCTGGCCGTGTGCTACCGGCCGGAGCGGAAGCCGGACGAGACACAAACAGATCACTGATTACAACCAGGGCTATCAGGACTATCAGGGAGTCGACATGGACGCGGCTGACTTCAGCGCGGTGCTGTCCGAGGTCCGGCGCTTCGTCCGGGAACGTGTCGTGCCGCTTGAGGCGGAGATCGACGAGAAGGATGAGATGCCCGCGGACATCCGCGAGGCAGCCAAGAAGATGGGCCTGTTCGGCTTCGCGCTGCCCGAGGAGTACGGCGGGCTGGGTCTGTCGATGTACGAGGAGGCCCAGCTCATGTTCGAGCTCGGCTACACGACCCCGTCCCTGCGGTCGATGTTCGGGACCAACAACGGCATCGCGGGTCATGTCCTCATGGTCGGCGGCACGGAGGAGCAGAAGGCCGAGTGGCTGCCGAGGATCGCCTCCGGTGACGTACTGGCGTCGTTCGCGCTCACCGAGCCCGAGGCCGGGTCCGACCCGTCGACGCTGACCACTCGCGCCCACCTGGAAGGCAATGAGTGGGTGATCAACGGCGCCAAGCGGTACATCACCAACGCCCCGCTCGCCGACGTCTTCATGGTCTTCGCCCGCACCGACCCCGACGCGCCACGCACCCGTGGGATCTCCACGTTCCTGGTCCCGGCCGGCACGCCGGGCCTCACCGTGGCTCCGAAGGACCACAAGATGGGCCAGTTCGGCGCCTGGACCGCCGACGTGTTCTTCGACGACGTACGTGTACCGGCCTCCGCGCTCGTCGGGGGCGAGGGCGGCCTGAACCGGGGCTTCGGCACGGCGATGGGCTGCATCGCGCACGGCAGGGTGCACATCTCGGCGCTCTGCGTGGGTATGGCCGAGCGGCTGGTCCACGAGTCGGTCGAGTACGCCGGCACCCGCCGCCAGTCCGGCAGGCTGATCGGTTCCTTCCAACTGGTCCAGGGCCTGGTCGCCGACTCGATGACCGACTACTACGCCGGGCGCGCCACGGTCCTGGAGGCCGCCCGCGCCTTCGACGCCGGTACGGACACCAAGATCGGACCGTCCTGCACGAAGTACTTCGCCAGCGAGATGGTGTGGCGGGTCGCGGACCGCGCGGTGCAGATCCACGGCGGTGCGGGCTATATGCGTGGAGTCGCCGTCGAGCGCTTCTACCGCGACGCGCGGCTGTTCCGGATCTACGAGGGCACGAGTCAGGTCCAGCAGGTGATCATCGCGAAGGCGCTGCTGGGAAAGGCGACACAAGGTTGAATCGAACACCAACTCGCCATTTTCGCAAGCTTGTTGGGATAGTGTCCCGCTGACCGACGTCAGTCGCGCACGCCGCGCTCGTCGCACATGTCACGCGAGAGACCGGGATCCCCCATGACTGACCTCCAGCTCGACCGGTCCGTCGCGCTCGCCTACGCGGCGGTCGGCATGGACCCGCCGGCCCCGGTCCCGCTCCGGAAGAACGATCCCGCACGGGTCGGCCCCTATGTGCTGATGTCACGGCTGGGCAGCGGCGGGATGGGCCGGGTCTATCTGGGCCGCGACACCGTCGGCGGGACGGGAATGGCCGCGGTCAAGGTGATCCGGTCCGAATACGCGGAGGATCCCCTTTTTCGCAAGCGTTTCGAGCGCGAGGTCGGTGCGCTGGACCGCGTCCAGGGGGCGCACATCGTACGGCTGTTGGGCAGTGGCTTCGACGAGGACCTGGTGTGGGTCGCCACCGAGTACGTCCCGGGGCCGACGCTCGACGAGGTCGTCACCGCGCGTGGGCCGGTCGACGCAACGGTGGCCTGGCGGCTGATGGCCGACATGGGGCGTGCGGTCGAAGCCATCTGGCGCGCGGGGATCGTCCACCGTGACCTCAAGCCGTCCAATGTGATCCTGGCTGCCGACGGTGCTCGCGTCATCGACTTCGGTGTCGTCCAGGCCACCGACGACACCTCGATCACCGCCACGGGCCAGAACGTGGGCACCCCCGCCTTCATGTCCCCGGAACAGGTCAGGGGCAACGAGGTGACCGCCGCCTCCGACATCTTCGCGCTGGCCTCCGCCCTCGCCTTCGCCGTCACCGGGCGGGCGCCGTTCGGCGAGGGGACGGGGGTCGACGTCCTGCACCGGGTGGCCTTCGAGCCGCCGCGGGAGGAAGTCCTCGCCGAGGTGGCGGCCGTCGACGCGGACCTGGCCGAGTTCATCCGTGCCTGTCTGGACAAGGATCCTCTCAGCCGGCCATTACCGGAGGCGGTTTTCAGGACCGCCATCGGGCACCAACTGCCGGCCCCGGACGGGCAGCCGCTCCGGTCCGCCCCCAAGTGGGCACCCCTGGGCGACGGACGGCCCGCCGCCCTCGCCGCGGCGCCTCCCGTGGACCCGTCCACCGGCTCTGTCACGTCCGTCGCTCCTGCCGCGCCGATGCCCGGGAGGCGCGGAAAGCCGACGCCCGGAAGGCGCGGAAAACTGATGGCGGGCGCCGCCGCCATGGCGGGCGTGCTGGCCGCCGGGGGCATCACCGTCGCCCTTCTGCGACAGGGCGACACCGCACCCTCGGCCGGCCCCGGGCCGCAGGCGTCGTCGGCCGTGACGAAGGACCCGGCCTCGGTGCCCACCAGTTCACGGAAGGCGCCGAAGGCCACTCCGTCGAAGACGGGCCTCGACCGGGCGGCGGAGAAATCCCCCGGTGCCGGGGGCCCACGGGATCCCGCGACGCCGGACATCCGGACCTCCCGCTGTCCCGCCGAGATCGCGTCGGGGTCCCAGGGCGTCTGCGTCGAGGCGCTGCAGATGCTTCTCGTCGGGCACGGCCTGCGCGTCACGGTCGACGGACGGTTCGGGGAAGCCACCCTCACCGCGGTCAGGGCTCTCCAGAGCGAGGCCGGTATCCCCGTCGACGGAAAGGTCGGCGAGGCGACCAAGAAGCTACTGTACGGCAGGCCGCCCGGGCCGGTCAGGGCCGGCTCGGTCACCGTGACCCAGAGCGTCGACGGCGCGTCGGTCGCCCGGTGCCTCGACATCCGCGAGCCGGACGCACAGGTGTGGGGCTGCCAGGGCACGGCCACCCAGAAATGGGCCCTGTACCGGGTGTCCGGTCAGGACTCCCAGTACCTCGTCGTCAACCAGGGCAGCCACCTCTGTCTGGACGCCGGCACAGGGGGCCAGAACGGCCAGCAGATCCGGGCCAGGAACTGCGACGGACAGAGCGCCCAGAGATGGCGGCTCGGTGGCGGCGGAACACTGGTCGGCGTCCCGGATGGCCTCTGCCTGGACGCGGAGGCCGAAACCTCCGGTCAGGACGGTCAACGGGTGCAGGGCTGGGGTTGCGCGGGCAGCATCAACCAGGTGTGGAACTGGTCCTGACCCGGCGCCGGTTCAGATGCCGAGCCGGTCGAGCAGCCGCTCGTTGTACACCGCCGGCCCACCGAAGAGCAGTTGTGAGGACTTGGCCCGCCGGAAGTACAGGTGGGCCGGGTGCTCCCAGGTGAAGCCGATGCCGCCGTGGACCTGGATGTTCTCCATGGCCGCGAACACGTAGGCCCGTGAGCAGCACGCGTGGGCGACGGCGGCGGCGACCGGGAAGTCCGGGGCGCCCTCGGCGGCCAACCGTGCCGCCTCACGGGACGCGGCCTCGGCCAGCTCCACCTGGACGAGCATGTCCGCGCACTTGTGCTTGACCGCCTGGAAGGAACCGATCGGCCGGCCGAACTGATGCCGCGTACGGGCGTAGTCGGCGCTCATCTCCAGACACCGGCGGGCCCCGCCCGCCTGCTCCGCGGCCAGTGCGACCGTGGCGGTGTCCAGGACCCTGGCCATGACGCGCCCGCCCGCCCCGTCCGAGCCGACGAGCGTGGCGGGCACGGCGTCGAACGTCAGCCGGGCCATCGCCCGGGTGGCGTCCAGGGTCTCCATCGGTTCGGCCTCCAGCCCCGTCGCCCGCCGGTCGACGGCGAACAGCGAAGGGCCGGCGACAGTGCGAGCGACGACGAGGAGCAGATCGGCCGTCGTGCCGTCGATGACGAAGGCCTTGCGGCCGCTCAGCCGCCAGACACCGTCGTCGTCGCCATCCGGCACGGCGCGTGCAGAGATCAGGGCGGGGTCCCAGGACCCGCTGTCCTCGGCGACGGCGAGGGTGGCCGTGGTCCGCCCAGATGCGATGCCGGGGAGGTGGCGCGCGCATGCCTCGCTGTCGCCCGAGGCCTGCAGGGCCTGGACTGCCAGGACGACGGTGGCGAAGAAGGGCGCGCACAGCAGGGCGCGGCCCATCTCCTCCAGTACGACGCCGAGTTCGACCGGACCGAAGCCGTCACCGCCGTACTCCTCCGGGATCACCAGCCCCGGCAGCCGCAGTTGGTCGGCGGCCTGTGTCCACACCCCCGGGTCGAAGCGCGGTTCGCTCTCCATGAGCTTGCGCACGGCCTCCTCGGGTGACTTGGCTTCGAGGAACTCCCTTACAGAGGCACGCAGTTCGCGCAGTTCGCTCTCGTCGGCGGTCACGACCGCACCTCCTTGGTGGTGGCGATGGCCGGTTCCTTGGGCAGACCGAGGACGCGTTCAGCGAGGATGTTCTTCATGATCTCCTCGGTGCCGCCGAGGATGCGCAACGCCGGGGTGGCCAGGAGGAGTTCGGACCAGGCGTACGTGCCCCACCTGCCTGTGTCGGCGATCACGCGCGGGCCGAGGACGTCGGAGACGAAGTGGGCGGCCCGGGTGAGGTTCTGCCCGTACATCAGCTTCGAGACGGACATCTCGGGGCCCGGTGCGACCCCGCCGCGGAGTTTGCGCAGGGCGCGCGTGTTGAGGTGCTCGGTGGCCATGGCGTCCACGAGGAGTTCGGCGAGACGGGCGCGCAGGGCGCGGTCGTCCCAGGTCCAGGTGGCCCGCATCAGTGCCGAGAGCCGGTCCGGGGACAGGGCGGCGGCCACTGGTCCCGCGCCCTCGCTGCCGACCGTCGCGCGCTCGTTCATCAGGGTGGTCAGGGCGACGGTCCAGCCGCCGTCGATCTCGCCGAGGCGGTGGTCGTCGGGGACGCGCACGTCGGTGAGGAAGACCTCGTTGAAGTCCGCGCCGCCGGTCATCTGCCTGAGCGGCCGGACCTCGACACCGGGTGCGTCCATGGGGACCAGGAAGGCCGTGATGCCGCGGTGCTTGGGCGCGTCCGGGTTCGTACGGGTCAGTGCGAGGCCGATCTGGCTGTGCTGGGCGACCGACGTCCACACCTTCTGCCCGTTGAGCACCCAGTCCTCGCCGTCACGGACGGCCTTCGTCGACACGCTCGCCAGGTCCGATCCGGCGCCGGGCTCGCTGAACAGCTGGCAGGCGATGGCATCCCCGCGGTACATCGCGGGCAACCAGCGGTCCTTGATGCGGGGTTGGGCGTGGGCGAGGATCGTCGGGCCGATCATGCCCAGACCGATCACGCTCAGCGTGCCCGTGTCGGCGACGTCGTACTCGGACTCGATGGAGTCGTAGAGCAGGTCGTGGACTGGGGTGAGGCCGCGGCCCCCGTACGCGGGCGGGCCGGTGATCCAGCCGAAGCCGTTCTCGTGGCGGATCCGCTGCCAGTCCCTCGCCCGTTGCACGTGCTCCCGCTCCTCCTCCGGCGGAAGGCTGCTGAAGTACGCCATCGAGTCGTCGCCCTCGCCCCAGGTGAAGGCGGTCCGGTCGGGGGCCTTCGCCGCGTGCGCGTCGAGGAAGCGGCGCGCCTCGGCGGTGAAGTCCTGCATGTCCTGTTCCATCACGGGTTCCCTGTGTTCTCGGGTCGCTCTCAGGTCGAGAGGATCGTCACCGCCGACACGCCCGGCGCGCCGTACAGGTGGGTGTAGCCGACGCGCGGAGTGCCGGGGATCTGCCGGGTGCCCGCCGAGCCGCGCAGCTGGAGCACGATCTCGTGGATCTGGCGCAGGCCGGACGCGCCGATGGGCTCACCGTTGCCGAGCAGGCCGCCGTCGGTGTTGACCGGAAGGCGGCCACCGATCTCGGTGGCACCTTCGGCGATGAGACGTTCCTGTTCGCCGTCCTTGCAGAGGCCGTTCTCCGCCATGTGGATGATCTCGGACCCGGCGTCGGTGTCCTGGAGCTGGGCGACGTCGACGTCCTCGGGTCCGATGCCTGCCCGTTCGTACGCCTCGCGTGAGGCGTCGACCGTCGGGCTTTCCACCACCTCTCCCACGGGGAACGACGGGCTCTGCACCTCGAAGGCGCCGAGCCTGCGGCTGCGCAGGGAGGTGGACCGGATCCGTACGGGCGTGGAGGTGTACTTGTGGGCCTGGTCGGCGCGGCACAGAACGAGGGCCGCGGCGCCCTCGTCCGGGCCGCAGTACATGTACTGGCGGAGCGGGTGGTTGAGGACCGGGGAGGCGAGGATCTCCTCAGGTGTGAGGGGAGTCCGGCGCCAGGCCTTCTCGTTTCCGGCCGCGTTGCGGAAGTTCTTCGACGCCACGCGCGCGAGCGTGGCGTGGGAGATGCCGTGGTCGTGCATATAGCGGTTGATCTTCATGCCGAAGAAGTGGGTGGTGAGGAAGAGCCCGGTCTGCCCGTACCAGGAGGGGATGCCGGCGACGGAGGGGTCCGCGGCGAACGCGCCGCGCGGGTGTTTGTCCATACCGATGGCGATGGTCAGGTCGTGCTCGCCGGTCTCGATGGCCCGGGCGGCGAGGGCCACTGCCGTACCGGCCGTGGCGCAGCCGTTGAACACGCCGCGCAGCGGAACGCCCGTCAGGCCCAGTTTGCCGACGATCGCGTCCGGGTTCGCGACCTCGAAGCTGCCGACGTATCCGCCCTGGATC
Organism: Streptomyces sp. ActVer; assembly: GCF_027270795.1. NCBI lineage: Bacteria > Bacillati > Actinomycetota > Actinomycetes > Kitasatosporales > Streptomycetaceae > Streptomyces > Streptomyces sp. ActVer. The sequence continues at coordinate 37,298 of NZ_JAPWHT010000015.1, read as the reverse complement.
TGCGGCCAGGTCACGCCCGCGTCGGCGAGCGCCAGCCGTACGGCGTCCGCGCCCATGTCCATGGCGGGCTTGCCGGGAAACCGGCCGAAGGGGTGGAGCCCCACCCCGATGATGACGGCCTCAGTCATGACGCATCCTCCTCCACCGGCTCTGCCTGGGCGAACATCTCGGCCTCGGCGGGCTCTTCGACTTCGGCGGGCTCTTCGACCGGGGCGAACGCGAACGTCATGACCTCGGTGCCGTCGTCCCGTACGGCATAGGGCACGAGCGTCAGCCGCATGTCCTGCCCGATCCTCAGCTTCTCCGGGTCGGGTTCGGTGAGACGGGCCTCGACCAGCAGCTCGCCGGGGAGTTCGACGTAGCCGACGGAGTACGGCTCGAAGGTCTCGGGGCCGTCGTACGGCGGGGACGGCGGGCGGAAGTTCTGGGTCGTGTACGTCCACAGCGTCCCGCGGTCCGCGAGCAGCTGTGTCTTCGACTCGTCGCTCGCGCACCGGACGCAGTCCGAGGCCGCCGGGAAACTCACCAGACCACACGCCGTGCACTCGGAGCCGATGAGCCGGAGGGGTTCGGATGCGGAGGGCGGCCAGGTGAACAGGCCATCGGTGACCGGCCGTTGCGTCGTGGTCATCTCACGCCCCGTTCCGGTTGCCGAGGGCGTCGGCGTTCGGGGCCGCCTTGGCCACGAGGTTCGGTACGACGGAGGACAGCTCCTCCAGAGTCCACCGGGTCTCGGCACTTGCGCCGGGGCCGTTGACCCAGCCCTCCAGAACGGTGATCCGGTTGCCCACGACGCCGAACACCCGGCCGGTGACCTCGCGCGACGCCGCCGAGCCCAGCCACACCACGAGCGGTGAGATGGCCTCCGGGGTCAGGTCCTCGCTCTCCGCGGCCCGCTTCATCATCTCGATGTCCTCGGTCAGCCGGGTGAGCGCGGTGGGCGCTATGGCGTTCACCGTCACGCCGTAGCGGGCGAGTTCGGCCGCGGCGATGACGGTGAGGCTCGCGATACCGGCCTTGGCCGAGCCATAGTTCGACTGGCCCGGGTTGCCGAAGATGCCGGACGGAGAGGTGGTGTTGATCACCCGCGCGTCGTTGTCGTGACCGGACTTGGCCCTCCCCCGCCAGTACGCGGCCGCGTGGTGCAGGGTCGCGAAGCTGCCCTTGAGATGGACGGCGAGCACGCTGTCCCAGTCCCGCTCGGTCATCGACACGATCATCCGGTCGCGCAGGATGCCGGCGTTGTTGACCAGCACGTCGAGGCCGCCGTAGGTGTCCACGGCCTGCTGGACGAGCCGGCCCGCGCCCTCCCAGGAGGAGATGTCGTCCGTGTTGGCCACCGCCTCGCCGCCGGCCGCGACGATCTCGTCGACCACGGTCTGGGCGGGCCCGGCCGAGGAGCCCCCTCCGTCGCGTGAACCGCCCAGGTCGTTGACCACGACCTGGGCGCCGTGCGCGGCGAACGCCAGGGCGTGTGCCCTGCCGATCCCGTTGCCGGCCCCGGTGACGACCACGACACGGCCGTCGACCACTCCTTCAGACATCCTCAACTCCTTTCTGAATACGGCGAGTTGGCATCGCCGAGCAGTACTCGCGGGTCCTCGCTGCCGCAGGCGCACCTGCCTGCGACAACGCGGCCCGCGATGCCGAGCGGTGTCTCGGAAAGGGGCGAGGCACGCCCCTCCCCCGCCGCGACGTACAGCTGTCCGTCCTCGCGCTCGCCGACCCGCCATTCGGCGCCGTTGACGTGCGCGCCGCACCGCTCGGGGCACTCCAGGGCGAGAGCCGGTCCCACGGCGGAGATCAGGCAGGCGGACACGCCCACCCCGCGGAGTATCGGCACGGCCGCGGGCCGGGCCAGTACGAGGGACGTCGAGCGGAACATGTCACCGAGATCGGCCGCTCCGGCGAGACCTTCCAGGGTCTCCGCCGACAGGCCGATCACCGCGTGCGGGTCCAGTTCACGGTGGAAGACCGAGGTCCGGCGGTGGTCCCAGCCCATCGCCTCCGCGATGCCGTAGGTCACCTTGAGCGACCGCAGTGCGCCGATCACCGCGTGACCCCAGAAGCCCTCGAAGCCGGACGTGGTCAGCAACGCCCGCTGCCCGGCGGCCAGTCCGTGCTCGCGCAGCCGTGCGGTGACCCAGTCGGTGTCCCGGGCGAGTTCCGCCCAGGTCAGCTCCATGTCCCGCATGCCGTCGGCGGTGGGGAAGCGTACGAGGTAGGCCAGTTCGGGCCGGTCGAGTGTCCTGGCGCGGGCCAGGGTGTCGGCGCGTGCCATCAACTCTTCACCACCCGGGGGAACTTGGCGACGCTGGTCATGGTCTTCAACAGGTCCTCCTCGGTGCGCATGTCGAGCACCGGCTTGACTCCGGTCCGCTCACGCACGGCCTCGCCGAGCCGCCCTGCCAGGGCGTCGACATCTGCGGTGAGCCCCGGGTCGTAGCCGACGCGCAGCCGCGGCTCGTCGACCTCGCGCCGGTCCCGGACGATCTGGAACACCCCGGCCACGGTCTCCGGCTGGTCCTCCACCGCCTGCCAGATGTCGCGCAGGACCACGGAACGGCCCTGGACCAGCGTCTCGTCGCCGCGCCGCCCGGCCACCCACATCCGGGCGTGGGTACGCCCGCAGCCGCAGCGGTCCCCCGAGAGGCGCACGAGGTCCTCGCTGCGGTAGCGGATCAGCGGGGCGGCCCGGTTGTCCAGGTCGGTGGCGACCAGTTCGCCGAGGTCCGTCTCCGGGACGTCACGCCATCCGCCGTGTTCGTCGACCTCGACGCACTCCGCGAACACGGTGTCCTCCCAGAGGTGGAAGCCGTCGTGCTCCCGGCACTCCCAGGCGGTGCCGGTGTCGGCCGCGCTGGTGTACTCGTAGACGTCGATGCCCCAGTCGTCGCGGATCCGCTCGCGCATCTTCCGGCTGAGGGGCTGTCCGGCGCACGAGGCGCCCTTGAGGGAGGAGAACGCCTCCTTGAGATCCGTCTTCTCGGCGAGGTGCTCCAGCTCCACCATCTGCGGATACATCATCTGCAGGTAGGCCGGCCGGTAGGTGCGCAGGGCGTCGACGACCTCGTTCATCTTCCCGAGCCAGGTGTCCACCTCGATCACCACGGCGCCGAGTGCCTGGTAGCCGGGGTCCATGAGGTTGCGGAAGGTGCCGGGCGGGCTCAGCACCCGGTCCCCGGGCCTGAGGCCGAGCTCCCAGAGGTCACGCACCTGTGCGGTGACCAGAGGTGGTGCGTCCTCCCAGATCTCGGCGAAGAACTCCGGGTCGCCGGTGGTGCCCGAGCTGGAGGAGACGGAGGTCAGACCTTCGACGGGAACGCAGAGCAGACCGCCGAACGGGTCGCCGGTGCGGGCCCGGTGGGCGCGCACCATGTCCTTGGTGATGAACGGGATGCGCGCCCGGAAGTCGTCCAGGCAGCGGATGTCACGTGGGTGCACCCCGTGCTCGTCCCAGAGCTCTCGGTAGAAGGCGGAGTTGCCGTAGGCGTACTCGACGAGTTCGACGACCCGTTCTTCCTGCCGCGCCCGCAGTTGGTCGCGGGGCATGGTCTCCACCTGTGGCTCGAAGTACCTGTCCCCGGTGTCCCTGTCACCGCCCATGGCGCCTCCTCGCGGCTCGGCTGCCCAGATCTTCCAGCTATCAGCACAATCAGTCAACCAATTCGACGGATTTTCGGGAGACTCTCGCGCTCCCGCGATCCATATAGTTAACTATTAGCACTCATTAGACCTTCGGGAGAGCACGGAGAGAGCACTGTGAAGATCGTTGTCTGCGTGAAGCACGTGCCCGACGCCACGGCGGACCGCACCTTCACCGAGGAGGGGAGCACCGACCGCGAGTCGGTCGACTCCCTGCTGTCCGAACTAGACGAGTACGCCGTCGAGCAGGCCCTGCGGATCGCCGAGTCGGGCGTCGACGCCGAGATCAGCTACCTCACCGTCGGCCCCGACGACGCGAAGGACGCCCTGCGCAAGGCGCTCGCCATGGGCGGCGACTCGGCGACACATGTGAGCGACGAGGACATCGAGGGCAGCGACGCGTTCGGGACCTCACTCGTGCTGGCCAGGGCGATCGAACGGCACGGCTTCGACCTCGTCCTGTGCGGGATGGCCTCGACGGACGGCACCATGGGCGTCGTACCGGCACTGCTGGCCGAACGGCTCGGAGTCCCGGCCGTCACCCATGTCGAGGAGCTGACGGTCGAGGACGGCACGGTCACCGGCCGCCGCGAGGGCGACTCCGCGACCGTCCGGGTCCAGGGCACGCTTCCGGCCGTCGTGTCGGTGACCGACCGTTCCGGCGACGCCCGCTACCCCTCCTTCAAGGGGATCATGGCCGCGAAGAAGAAGCCCCTGGAGACCCTCGACCTCACCGACCTCGGCATCGACGCCGGGCAGGTGGGCCGGGCCGGTGCGCGGTCGGCCGTGGACACCACCGCCAGACGCCCGCCGCGCTCCAAGGGGGAGATCGTCGCCGACGACGGTACGGGCGGCGCCGGGCTGGCCGCGTTCCTCACCGCCAAGAAGTTCGCCTGACCACGCCTCCACTCAGCACCGTGCGGCCCCGCCCCGCCCCGAAACCGTTCCAACAGGAGGAGTACAGCACCGTGGCCGAGATCCTCGTACTCGTCGATCACACCGACGGCGTCGTGCGCAAGCCAACCCTCGAACTACTCACTCTGGCCCGCCGGTTGGGCGAACCGTCGGCCGTCTTCCTCGGACGGAACGCGGACTCCGCGACCGAGACGCTCGGCCGGTACGGAGCGCACAAGGTGTACGTCGTGGACGCCCCCGAGGTCGACGAGCTCCTCGTCACTCCGGCCGTGGACGCGCTCACCCAGATCGCCGGGAGCACCGGCCCGGCGGCGATCCTGCTGCCCTCGAACCCGGACGGCAAGGAGACCGCCGCGCGGGTCGCGCTCCGTCTGGAGTCGGGGCTGATCACGGACGCCGTAGACGTCGTCGCCGGTGAGGACGGCCCGGTTACCGAGCAGTCCGCGTTCGCGGCGACGTACCAGGTGACGGCCCATGTCACCCGGGGCATCCCGGTGATCACGGTCAAGCCGAACGCCGCGGCCCCCGAACCGGCCCCCGTCACACCCGAGGTCGAGAAGTGGGACGTCACCTTCGGCCCTGCCTCGGCCGCCGCCACGGTCCTGTCCCGCTCGCCGCGGGAGCGCGGTGATCGGCCCGAGCTGACCGCGGCCGACGTCGTGGTCTCCGGGGGCCGGGGTGTGAACGGCGCCGAGAACTTCGCGGTCATCGAGCGCGTCGCCGACACACTGGGCGCGGCCGTCGGGGCGTCCCGCGCCGCCGTGGACGCGGGCTGGTATCCGCACAGCCACCAGGTCGGCCAGACAGGCACCCAGGTCTCCCCGCAGCTCTACCTCGCCGCCGGCATCTCGGGGGCGATCCAGCATCGCGCGGGCATGCAGACCTCCAAGACCATCGTCGCGGTCAACAAGGACCAGGACGCCCCCATCTTCGAGCTGGCCGACTACGGCGTCGTGGGCGACCTCTTCCAGGTGCTCCCGCAACTGGTGGAGGAGATCGAGCGGCGCCGAAGCTGATCTCCACCCCTTCCGGCCTTCCACCCGGAGGTCGATACGATTAAAATCGCTAACTGATTACATCCATTGACCCGAAGGAGCGCCATGACGAAGATCTGGGTCAACTCGGGGGACTCCCACGTGATGGAACCCGACGACCTCTGGATCCGGGCGCTGCCGCCGCGCCTCGCCGACCGAGCGCCGCGCAGCGAACGCGGTGACAAGTACGAGGTGCTCTACATCGACGGCGAGCGCATCGACCGCCAGCTGAACGACTTCATGGACGCCATGCGGCCGCCGGGCTCCCGGGACCTCGACGTCCGGCTCAAGGACCTGGACCAGGAGGGCGTCTGGGGCCAACTCGCCTTCCCCTCCATGGGGTTCTGGCTGTGCTCGATCACCGAACGGGAGCTCGCGCGGGAGACCGTACGGGCCTGGAACGACTGGGCACACTCCGAAGTCCTCGGGAAGCAGAAGCGCATCATCACGCCCGCCTGCGTCTCGACGACCAACATCGAGGACGCGGTCGCCGAGGTCGAGCGGGTCGCGGAGATGGGCTTCCAGTCGGTCTTCCTGCCGTGCTCCACCCGGCCAGGTGAGGAGTACGCCCTCGACCTGTGGGAGCCGCTGTGGACCGCGGCCGAGCGGGCCGGTGTCGTACTCGGCTTCCACATCGGCACGGGCGGCGAGAACGTCGTCTTCCGTGGACCCGGCGGCGCCGTCGTCAACTACATGGAGACGACCTACCCGGGCATGCGCGTCGTCTCGCACATGGTCGCGGGCGGTGCCCTGGACCGTCACCCCGACCTCAAGATCCTCATCGCGGAGGGCGGCGCCGGCTGGGTGCCCGCCATCGGCGACCGGATGGACGAGGCCTACCGCCAGCACGGCATGTTCGTACGGCCGAAGCTGAGCCGGCTGCCCAGCGAGATCATCAGGCAGCAGGTGTACGCCTCCTTCCAGCACGACAAGAGCTCGGTGGAGATCGTCGAGGCGACGGGCTACCGCAATGTGATGTGGGGCGACGACTACCCCCACCTGGAAGGCACGTACGGGCACACGCAGTCCACGCTGCACGAGCTCTTCGACGGCGTGTCCGACGAGATCCGCGAGCGCGTCACGCGCGGCACCTTCAACGAACTGTTCCGGCTGCCCGAGCAGACTCCCCAGGAGGCGGCCGTCTGAGCGGCGTCGGCGACGCGAGGACCCCGGACGTAACAGTGACCACTCCCCCGTATCCCGAGGACCTGGAACAGCCCGCGTATCCCGATGACCTGGAACAGCCTGGACTCGTCAGGACCGGGCGGTCGACCTTCGTCCGGCCCATCCGGCCGGAGGACGCCGACCGTCTGGTCGCCTTCGTCGGCGGCCTGTCGCGGGCGACCCTGGCCTACCGCTCGCTCGGCCCGGTGATCCGGGCGCGCGACGACGTGATCCGGCGCGGCGCGTACGTGGACTACCTCAACGAGCTGGCGCTCGTCGCGCTGGCCGGCGACGAGATCGCGGGCCTGGTGCGGTACGTCCGTGACGCCGAGGACCCGGACCACGCGGAGGTCACCTTCACCATCCGGGACGACGACCAGAGCGAGGGCTTCGGCAGGCTGCTTCTGGAGCACATCGCCGCTGCCGCCCGCGCCCGGGGCATCCGGGTCCTCAAGGCCGACGTCCTCGCCGACAACACCCGCATGATCAACGTGTTCCTCGGCTCCGGCTACCGGGTCGAGTCCGGGCCGCCCGGCCAGATCGTCCACTTCGACATCGCCGTCGACCCGCAGGCCCAGGCGGTAGCCCGGGCCGAGCGCCGCGAACACACGGCCGTACGACGCTCCCTGCGCCCCCTGCTCGAACCCCGGTCGGTCGCGGTGATCGGCGCCAACCGGCGCCCCCTGACGATCGGTCACGAGATCGTGGCCAACCTGCTGCGAGGCGGTTTCCGCGGCAGCGTGTTCCCCGTCAATCCACGGGCCGAGCAGGTCGCGGGAGCCCGGGCGTACCCGAGCGTCCGGGAACTGCCCGAGCCGCCGGATCTGGCGCTCATCGCCGTACGGGCCGAGGCGGTGCCCGAGGTCGTACGGGAGTGTGCGGCGGCAGGTGTCAAGGCGGTGGTCGTCGTCTCCACCGGCTTCGGCGAGACCGGTGCGGCCGGGCGGACGACCGAGCTGGAGCTGTCCCGCTTCGCCCGAGCCTCCGGGATGCGGCTGGTGGGCCCCAACTGCATGGGCGTGGTCAACACGACGCCCACGGCGAGGCTGGCCGCGACGTTCTCGCCCGCTCTGCCCACACCCGGCCGGGTGGCGATGTCCAGCCAGTCCGGGCCGCTGGGGCTCGCGGTGCTCGACTTCGCCCGGCGGCTGCGACTGGGCTTCTCCGGGTTCGTATCGGTGGGCCACGCCGTGGACGTGTCCACCAACGACCTGCTCCAGTGGTGGGAGGAGGACCCGGAGACCTCCGTGATCCTGCTGCACGTCGAGACCTTCGGCAATCCACGCCGGTTCGCGCGCATCGCCCGCCGGGTCGCGCCGCGCAAGCCGATCATCGCGGTCCACCCGGGTCACGCGCACACGACGGGTCACGTGGACTCGGGAGTGCGAGGAGGCCCGGGACATCGAGGGGATTCAGCTGGGCATGCGGATCCGACAGGTCCGTCGGATTCGGCGGTGAGTTCACTGTTCGCCCAGTCCGGTGTGATCCGTACGCGCAGCCTCCAGGAACTGTTCGACGCAGCGCTGCTGCTCGCCCACCAGCCTCCCCCGCCCGGCAACAGGGTCGCCGTGATCACCAACGCGGGCGGGCCCGCGGCACTCACCGTCGGCGCATGCGCGGCGAGCGGCCTGCGCGCGCCCCGGTTCGGCGAGCGCACCCGGGAGACGCTCCGCGCGGCCCTCGGCCCAGGGGCGGAGGTCGCCAACCCGGCCGACCTCACCCCCATGGCGACCGCCGCGCACTACCGGCAGGCACTCGACGCCGTACTCGCCGACGACGAGATCGACGCCGCCATCGTCCTGTTCATGCCCCCGCTGGCGGACAAGCCCGACGAGGTGGCGGCGGCGATCCTCGACGCTGCCGAGGCCGCGCCGTCGAAGCCCGTGGTGGCGAGTTTCCTGGGCGGCGCGGGCGTCGCCGACCTCCTCCACCGGGGCGAACTCGTCGTCCCCACCTACGCGTTCCCCGAGTCGGCGGCAGCCTCGCTCGGGCATGCGGCGGCCTACCAGGCGTGGCGGAGTACGCCCGCGGGTGTCGACCCGGATCTCCCCGGAGTCGACACCGACCGGGCCAGGTCGCTGCTCGCCGGATGCGCTCCCGGACCCGTACCGGCGCGTATCGCCGCCGAGTTGCTGGACTCGTACGGGATCGCCGTGCGGGACACCGAACCGGGCCCCGGGCCGGGCTCTGAACTGGGCTCTCGGCTGGGTTCTGGCCCGGACGCGTTCCTCTCCGTCGGCGCCGACCCGGTGTTCGGCCCGGTGATCGCCTTCGGCCTCACCGGGGACTACGCCGACCTGATGGCGGACGTCGCCCACCGGGTGACCCCGCTCAGCGACCGCGACGCCCGGGAGATGGTCCGCTCGTTGCGAGCGGCTCCGCTGCTGGACGGCAGGGTGGGCGGCCCGGGCGTGGACCTCGCGGCGCTGGAGGACACCGTCCTGCGGATCTCCGCGATGGTCGAGGACCTGCCCGAGATCGAGGCGATGGAGCTGCGTCCGATCCGGCTGCTGCCGCCCGGGGACGGGGTCTGCGTCACCCGCGCGACGATCCGGCTCGCCGACGAAACAAGGAAAGGTGACCCCTCGTGAAGGTTGGCATCTACTTCGACATGCGCAATCCCCCGCCCTGGAAGCAGAGTTGGTCCCGGGTCTACGGATTCGCCCTGGAGATGTGCGAGGAGGCGGACCGGCTCGGCATCGACTCGGTCTGGTTCTCCGAACACCACGGCTTCGAGGACGGATACCTCCCGCAGCCGCTCACCATGGCGGCAGCCGTCGCGGCCCGCACGAAGCGGATCCGCCTCGGTACCGCCGTCATCCCCGCCCCGCTGCACGCGGCCCCCGAGATCGCAGAACAGGCCGCGCTCGTGGACATCATCAGCGACGGCCGTCTGGACCTCGGGCTCGGCACGGGCTATCGCGTGCCCGAATACCGGCTGTACGACGCCGACCTGACCAAGCGCTACTCCACGACCGACCAGCGGGTGCGGGAGATCCGCGGCCTGTGGGCCGAGTCCCTGGTCATGCCCGGCCCGATCCAGGACCCGCTGCCGATCTGGCTCGGCTACCAGGGCCCGCAGGGCGCCCGCCGGGCCGGCCGGCTGGGCACCGGGCTGCTGTCGCTCAACCCCGCGCTGCTGGAGCCGTACCGGGAAGGGCTCGCCGAGAGCGGCCACGACGTGTCGGCGGGCCGGATGCAGGGGTCGTTCACCACGTTCGTCACCGAGGACCCGGAGGCCGACTGGCCGGTCGTCCGCAAGCATCTCTCCTACCAATGGGACAGCTACCGCCGGTACATGGTGGAGGGGACCGACCAGCCCGCCCCCCGTCCGATCAACCCCGAGAAGTGGCGCGAGACGGGGTTGAGCGCGACCGGCGTCGGTCAGTTCCTGTACGGCACACCGCAGGAGACCGCCGAGGCGATCAAGGCGTACGTGGCCGGTCTGCCGGTCGAAGGGGTCTTTCTGTGGGCCTCGCTGGCCGGGATGCCCGAGGAGATGGTCGCCCGCCAGGTCCAGCTCATCGCCGGGAAGCTGCGCCCGCTGCTTGCCGATGTCTGACACGAGGAGTTCCGCCATGTCGACCAGGGGAACCGGAAAGACCGGCGTGCCGACGCCGAACGGGCACTGGGCGGGGTCGGGCCTGTCGGAGCCGCCCCGGACCGCCGGGGGCGTGACCCTGTGCGGTGGGTGTCGCGCCGCCGGTTCCTGTCGACTCGGCGTCGAGCGCGAACGGCTCGACGAGGACGGGGTGGCGAGGTTCGAGCTGAGCTGTCCACGCTCCCACGAGGGCGGTCCCGATGTCGCGCACGGCGGCTGGACGGCAGCCGTCCTGGACGACTGCCTCGGCCATCTCCCGTTGCTGCACGGTGTGATGAGCGTGACGGCCAAGCTGACGGTGAGCTTCGTGAAGCCGGTACCGGTGGAACGCCCCCTGGAGCTGCGGGTGTGGGCCGACCGGAGGGAGGGCTCACGCTGGTACATCGCGGGCGAGTTGACGCTGCCGCCGGGCGGAGCGGTACTGGCCCGCGCCTCCGGGATCTGGGTGACGCGCGACCAGGGCCACTACGTGCGGCACGCGCAGTGGCTGGCCGGACAACAGGGCGGAGACGCCGAGGACCGGTGAGACCGACAGGCCCTGCCGAGGACGCCGGGAGGGGTCGGTCAGTAGGACCGCAGGCCCATGCTGCGGGCGATCCCGTTGCGCTGGATCTGGCTGGTCCCGCCGGAGATCGTGGCGACGATCGACTCGCGGTAGCGGAAGCTCATCACGCTCTCGGTCGAGAAACCGTGCCCCGCGCAGACCTGCATCCCGAGCCTGGCAGCGGCCACGTACGTCTCCGAACCCTTCAGCTTCGCCATCGAGCCCTCGCGGGTGCACGGCTTGCCCTGCGCGAGCAGCCAGGCGGCACGGTACGCGAGCAGCCGGGCGGAGTCGATCTCGGTCTGCAGATCGGCCATCGCGTGGGCGAGCGCCTGGAAGTTGCCGATCGGACGGCCGAAGGCGTGGCGGGTGCGCGCGTACTCCAGCATCTCGTCGAGCGTGGCCTGTGCGGCGCCCAGGTATCCCCCGCTGATGATCACCTTCTCCAGTTCGATGTTGGAGAGCATGACCTTCCAGCCCTCGTCGCGCGGCCCGACGAGGTTCTCCTTCGGTACGAGGGCGTCGTTGAAGAAGATCTCGTTGGTACCCAGGATGTGCCGGGCCAGCGTGGGCGTGCGGCGTACTTCGACGCCGTCGCTCGCGGGGTCGACGAGCAGCAGGCTGATGCCGCCGTGCTTGGGCTCGCGGGGTCCCGTGCGCACATAGGTCGCGATGGTCGTGTCGGGGAGCCCGCCGCCGGTGCACCATGCCTTCTGGCCACGGACGAGGAAGTGGTCGCCGTGGTCCTCCGCGGTGGTGCGCAGCGCGGCGGCGTCGGAGCCGCTGTCCGGCTCGCTGAGGCCGACGGCGAGCCGGTGGCGTCCGGTCATGACCTGCTCGCGGATGAAGTCGCGCTGCGCCTCGTCGCCCCACCGGAAGACGGTGATTCCCGGGATGAGGACGCCGATGTAGCACATGGCGACGTCGAAGCTGGCCCGCCCGAGTTCCTCGGCGATCAGGACGAGTTCGAGCGGTCCCCCGCCGTCGCCGCCCTCCTCCTCGCTGAACGGCAGCGAGAACCAACCGAGTTCGGTCATGCCCCGGAACAGCTCGGGCGGTACGACGCCCTCCTCGTCCCACTGTTTCGCCTTCTCGGCCGGGCACACATCGGCGACGAACTGCCGTGCCGTCGCGCGCAACATGTCCTGCTCGTCGGTAAGCCCGAAGTCCACGGCCACTCCTCGCCACCACTAGCCTATTCATCTATCTAATTATTCTATGTTAGCGGATAGAGGCGAGGGTGGGTACTCACAGGTGAGGGCTGCACCAACTCCACCGAACCCGCGGGAGGGCGGGGCAACTGCCGGCAACCGCGCCCTCGGCCCGGAAAGATCGCGGGCATGGCATTACACGCGAACCAGACCCGCGCCCTGTCCTTCGACGCCGTTGCCGCGCAGTACGCCGCCACCCGCCCCGACTATCCGCCCGCCCTCTTCGACGCCGTGGAGGAGCTCACCGACCGACCACTGACCGGCGCCGACGTGCTGGACTGCGGGGCCGGCACCGGTATCGCCACCCGGCTCCTGTGCGAGCGCGGGGCCCACGTCGTCGCGATGGAGCCGGGCGCCGGTATGGCCGCGGAGCTACGACGGACCGAGCCCGAGGCCCCGTTGGTGCGGGGCGAGGGGAACCGCCTGCCCTTCGCAGCCGGCAGTTTCGACGTGGTCACCTACGCGCAGGCCTGGCACTGGACCGACCCGGCCCGCTCCGTCCCCGAGGCGTTGCGCGTGCTGCGCCCCCACGGCGTACTGGCCCTGTGGTGGAACCAGGCCGACATCCGCGTCCCCTGGGTCGCGCCGGAGGAGGACCGGCTCGCACCCTTCACCCGCGGCTTCCCCACGACGGTGGCCGAGTTGCTCGCCCCGTTCCCGGTCCGGGTGGACACCCGTGAGATCACCTGGTCGCGCCGGATCACCGTCGAGGAGCACATCCGCAACCTCGCCACGCACTCGCACTTCGTGGTCATGGGCTCCGCCGAGCGGGCCGAACTCCTCGGCGCGAACCGCACCGCGCTGGCGCGGCTCTTCCCCGACGGCGAGCTCGACGAGCCGTACCGGTGCGGCCTGACCGTCGCACGACCGGCCATCACTCAGGCCTGATCAGAGCCGGGAACCCCGGGGCACGAGGGTCGCCACACGCACCCCCGCGTTCACGGCCGCACCGCAAAGTAAGGTACGCCTAACTTCAAGATGATGTTCCATGTGCAACCACTCGCTGGGCGCACGTACGTTGGGAGTCGACCTTGCCGCACACGATCGACACCGCAGGGAACGGGCCGGACGCCGCGACCGAGGAGGGCTGGGCCGAGCTGGGGTCGGGCGCCGAGTTGCGTGAGCTGCTGGGCGAGCCCTGGCCCATAGTGATCGAGAAGGTTCACGACCAACTCACCGACAAGGACCGGGACATAGTGGCCCGGTCACCCTTCTGCCTGCTGGCCACGTCCGACGCGCGCGGCAACTGCGACGTCTCGCCGCGCGGGGACGCCCCGGGTTTCACGCACGTCATCGACTCCGGCACGCTCGCCCTGCCCGACCGGCCGGGGAACCGGCGGGGCGACAGCTTCCACAACATCCTCGACAACCCGCACGCCGGCCTGCTGTACCTGATACCCGGCAGCAAGGAGGTCCTGCGGGTCAACGGCCGGGCCCGCATCCTCACCGATGCCCCGTTCTTCGACGCCATGAAGCTGGACGACCAGCGCCCCACGCTGGCCCTGGTCCTGGAGATCGACGAGATCTACCTGCACTGCCCGCAGTCGCTGCGCCGCTCGGGAGTGTGGAATCCGGCGTCGTGGCAGACCGGCTGAACCGGTACCGAGGCACCCCTCTCAAGATCAAATTAGGGTAGGCTAACCTTCACCGCGTGAGATCTGGTGAAGAAGCAGCCGACACCCCTCGTCTGCGCGGTCATGAGCTGTCGGCCACGGGTGTGACCGTGTCGTACGACGGCGTCGACGTCGTACATGACGCCGCGGTCGCGCTCCGGCCCGGTGAGGTGACCGTGCTGGTCGGTCCCAACGGCAGCGGCAAGTCGACGCTCCTGCGGACGATCGCCCGGTTGCAGCGGGGCCGTCACGCCACGCTCAGGATCGACGGCGACACCGACGGCCTCGCCCTGAGTGCCCGTGAGTTCTCGCGCCACGTCGCGCTGCTGACCCAGGGCCGCCCCACGCCCAGCGGACTGACCGTGCGGGACGTCGTCGAGTTCGGCCGCTACCCGTACCGCGGCCGCTTCGGCCGGCCCGATCCGGACGCGTCGGCCGCGGTCGACCGGGCGCTCGCCCTGACCGGTGTCACGGACCTCGCCGAGCGGGGCGCCGACCACCTGTCCGGCGGCCAGTTGCAGCGGGTGTGGCTCGCCAGTTGCCTCGCCCAGGAGACCGGCGTGCTGCTGCTCGACGAGCCGACGACCTATCTCGACCTGCGCTACCAGATCGAACTCCTCGACCTCATCCGCGACCTGGCGGACGACCACGGGATCGCCGTCGGAGTCGTCCTGCACGACCTCGACCAGGCGGCGGCCATCGCCGACCGGATCGCGCTGCTCGAAGCGGGCCGGATCGTCGCCGACGGCCTGCCCGAGGACGTCCTCACACCGGAGCGCCTGACCGCCGTCTACGGCATCCGGATCGACGTCGACACAGACCCCCTCACCGGCCGGCTGCGCACCCGCCCGATCGGCCGCCACCACACACGAAACACTCGAACCGAAAGGCTCGGCACCACCTCATGAGACGCCTCCTCCTCACCGCGGCCGCCACCACCGCCGCGGCGCTCACCCTTGCCGCCTGCGGCACCACCGAGCCCGCCGCGGACAAGTCCGACAAGAAGTCGGAGGCCATCACCCTCACCGACGGCACCGGCGCGAAGCTCAAGCTCGACGGCCCGGCCACCAAGGTCGTCGCCACCGAGTGGAACGAGGTCGAGAGCCTCATCACGCTCGGCGTCGACCCCGTGGGCGTCGCCGACGTCAAGGGCTACAAGACCTGGGACACCGCCGTCCCGCTCAAGAACGAGCCGAAGGACATCGGCACGCGCGGCGAGCCGAGCATGGACACCGTCGCCTCCCTCTCGCCCGACCTCATCGTGGCCTCCTCCGACCTGCCGCCCGCGGCCGTGAAGCAGCTGCGCAAGATCGCCCCGGTGCTGGGGATCAAGTCCGCCGACGCCTCGGACCAGGTCGGTCAGATGCTGGAGAACCTCGACCTCATCGCCAAGGCCACCGGCACCACCGACAAGGCCAAGACGGCCCGTGCGACCTTCGAGGCCAAGGTCGCCGAGGGCAAGAAGGCCCTGGCCGACGCCGGTCTCGACGGCACGGACTTCGCCTTCGCCGACGGTTACGTCACCTCCAACCAGGTCTCCCTGCGCCCGTACACCAACGGCTCGCTCATCGGGGCCGTCAACGAGCAGATCGGCCTGAAGAACGCCTGGAAGGTCAAGGGCGACGCGGCCTACGGCCTCGGTACCACCGATGTCGAGGGCCTCACCGCCCTGCCGAAGGACGTCCAGTTCGCCTACATAGGCAACGACGGCGACAAGGGCAGCACGCCCTTCACCGGCGCGCTGGCGAAGAACGCCGTGTGGACGTCCCTGCCGTTCGTGAAGGCCGGCGACGTGCACCGACTGCCCGACGGCATCTGGATGTTCGGCGGTCCCGAGTCGATGGAGGCGTACATCGACGCCGTCGTCGACGCGCTGACGAAGTAGACGACGTAGCAGGAAGCAGAACTAGAAGCAGACGAAGCAACGGAGCCATGGCCGTCACCACAACGCCTCCCGCCGTCACCCGTCCGCCGACGGCCGCGTCCCGGACGGGCGCGGCCGCGGTGACGGCCGGGCTCGTCCTCCTGGTCGCCGTCCTCGCCGTCGTCGACATCACCCAGGGCACCGCCGCCGTCGGACCGGCCGAGGTGTTCAAGGCCCTGACCGGGCAGGCCGATCCGGCCGACGCGTCCGTCGTGATCGCCTCCCGGCTGCCGCGGATGACCGCCGGCATCCTGGTCGGCGTCATCCTCGGCGTGGCGGGCGCCGTGCTGCAGGCCGTCAGCCGCAACGTGCTCGCCGCTCCCGACACCCTCGCCGTGAACGCCGGTTCGTATCTGGCGCTCGGACTGGTCGGCGCCACCGGCGTCTCGCTCCCGCTGCTCGCCTCCTCCGGGGTCGCCTTCGCCGGCGGGCTCCTGGCCGCGGCCGTCGTACTCGCCCTGTCCGGCCTCGGCACGGGAACCGTACGACTGGTCCTCGCAGGCACCGCGCTGACGCTGGGCCTGACCTCCATGACGGAAAGCCTGCTCCTGCTGTTCCCCGAGCAGACCGAGGGCCTCTACCAGTGGAACCAGGGCAGCATCAGCCAGAACGGCTTCGACGGTGTCCTGCAGATGCTGCCCGTCGCCCTGATCGGGCTCGTCGGCCTGCTGCTGACCGCCCGTCGGGTCGACGCACTCGCCCTCGGTGACGACGCCGCGCGCGGACTGGGCGTCCCGGTCCGCGCCACCCGCGTGACCGTGGTCGTACTGGCCACGCTGCTGTCCGCGGCGGCGGTCACGCTCGCCGGGCCCATCGGCTTCGTCGGCCTGTGCGCACCGGCCCTGGTGCGTCCGCTCGCCCGCCGGTTCCGGGGCCTCGTCCGCACCCGTACGAACCTGCCCGTGGCCGGCGTGGTCGGCGCGGGCCTGGTCCTCGGCTCGGACGTGCTGCTGCGGGCCCTCGTGCCCTCGGACACGGCCGTCGCCGTCCCCACCGGCGTCGTCACCAGCCTGATCGGCGCCGTGTTCCTGGTGGTGATGGCCCTGCGGGTGCGGGACACGTTCGGGGCCGAGGCACCGGACCGGTTGCGCATCCCCAGCCGGACGGCGTTCCTGGTCGCGCTGGCCGCCCTGGTCGCCGTGGTCGTCGGCGTCACGATCGCCGGCGCACTGCTGGGCGACAGCAAGCTCCTGCTCGGCGATGTCGTGAACTGGGCGCAGGGGCGGGCCGGCCAGACCGTGTCCTTCGTCCTCGACACCCGGATGCCCCGGGTGCTCGCGGCCCTGTGCGCGGGCGCGGCGCTCGCCCTGGCCGGCACGCTGGTGCAGGCCGTGACCCGCAACCCGCTCGCGGAGCCGGGGGTGCTGGGCGTGTCCGGCGGAGCCGCACTGGGCGCCGTACTCCTCGTCACCACCGTGCCCGTCGCCGGCACCTGGAGCGTGGCGGGAGCCGCGTTCGCGGGAGCCGCGATCACCTCCGTCATCGTCTTCGGGCTGGCCGCCCGGGGCGGCTACCAGCAGAACCGGCTGGTCCTCGTCGGCATCGGCATGGCCGCCGGAACGACGGCACTGGTCAGCCTGCTCATCGTGCTCACCGACCCGTTCAACGCCACCAAGGCGCTGACCTGGCTGTCCGGTTCCACGTACGGCCGGACCATGCCGGACGTCCTGCCCGTCGCGCTCGTGCTGGTGCTGGGCCTTGTCGTCGCGGTCGCCCGGCGCACCGAGCTGGACCTCATCTCCCTGGACGCGGACACCCCGCGCCTCCTCGGCCTGCGGCTCTCCCCGGCCAGGCTCGGCTTCCTGGTGGTGAGCGTCCTGCTCAGCGCGACCGCCGTCGCCTCGGCCGGCACCATCGGCTTCGTGGGCCTCGTGGCCCCGCACGCGGCACGTGCCCTCGTGGGCCGACGGCACGTACGGGTCGTGCCGGTCGCCGTCCTCCTCGGCGCCGCACTCGTGTGCACGGCCGACCTCCTCGGCCGCACGGTCATCGCCCCCGCCCAACTGGGCGCCGGCCTGATGACTGCGGTCATCGGCACCCCGTACTTCCTGTATCTGCTGGTACGAAGCCGGCGCTAGCCCCGCGGGACCGTGTACTCGCGGTCCCAGGTGCGGTGGATGGGGCTGGGCAGCGTCCGGGCCTGCGTGAAAAGCTCACTCCGGGTGGAGCCGGACGATCACGTACGGCGGCCACCGTACGAGACACGCACGACGAGAGGTGGCGGCATGCGCATCGGACTGCTCGGTACTGGGCCCTGGGCCGACATGGCTCACGCTCCCGCCCTGAGCGGGCATCGCGAGCTGGACTTCGTGGGGGTGTGGGGCAGGAACGCCGACGCGGCCAAGGCGCTGGCCGACCGTCATGGGACACGCGTGTACGAGGATGTCGACGCCCTCCTCGCCGAGGTGGACGCGGTCGCCATTGCCCTGCCTCCGTCCGTGCAGGCACCGCTCGCGGCGCGCGCCGCGCGGGCCAACTGCCATCTGCTGCTGGACAAGCCTCTCGCGGCGACCGTGGAGGAGGGGCGCGCCGTCGTCGAGGCGGTCGAGCAGGCCGGCGTCGCCTCGGTCGTCTTCTTCACCAGCCGCTTCCAGTCCGAGATCCAGGCATGGATCGCCGATCAGGCCGCTACGGAGGGCTGGTTCACCGCACGGGCCGAGTGGCTCGGCGCCGTGTTCACGAGCGACAGCCCGTTCGCCGCGTCGCCGTGGCGGCAGGAGAAGGGCGGCCTTTGGGATGTCGGCCCGCACGCCCTGTCCGTGCTGATGCCGGTGCTCGGCGATGTCGAGCGCGTGGCCGCTGCCGCGCGGGGCCCGAAGGACACCGTCCACCTGGTGCTCCATCACGTCAGCGGGGCGTCGAGCACCCTGACTCTCAGTCTGACGGCCCCGCCCGCGGCCGCCGGAGCGGCCGTCGAGCTGCGGGGCAAGGCCGGGGTGACCGTTCTGCCTGGGTCCGCCGAAGGGGCGGTCGAGGCTCTCACCCGGGCCGCCGACGCCCTCCTCGAAGCCGCCCGCACCGGTCGCCCGCATCCGTGCGACGCCGCGTTCGGCCTGCGGGTGACGGAGATCCTCACGGATGCGGAAGCACAGCTGGGTACCGCTCCCCAGGTCCGCTGAGAGCGCTACGGAGCTGAATCGCCGGCGTGTGCCTAACTCCCGGCACACGCCGGCGCGTCCGCGTCGAGGGACAGCGGGCTGCCCTTGGGGACGAGGTAGGTGACGTACAACTCGACCGGCTCGGTCCCGAGGTTGCGGCCGACGTGGACGTGACGGGACCCGGCCGGCTCGATGAACGATGTGCCCGCCTGGCTGACCTCCACCGAGCAGTCCTGCAGCGTGCGGGTGAGTGTGCCCGACTTGACGACGGCGATGAGCTGGCCCGGGTGGTAGTGCCAGCCCGTCGTGCCGCCCGGCGCGATGGTGATGGACCGGACTATGACGTCCGTGCGCCCCTTGGCCTTGACCTTCAGTGTTCCGGCCGAGGTGCCCTGGGCGAGGATCGTGCCGGTGACCCCGCTGCCGGGAGTGGCGAGCGCGGAACTCGACCCGAAGGCGAGTGCGGCCGCGCAGCCGGTCATGACGAACGTTCTGCGGACCTTGCCCAGCCGAGACGTGCTGCTCACGGGGATCCTCCTCCGGATCGCCCAACTCGTCGGCCCTTCCGACGAGTTGGGCCCGACAGGCTCACTGCCCCCGCGCATCGCCGTCCACACCCGGTGGCCCGGATCGGTCCGGGCCACCCGTGTGCTCACGGGACCGCGTACGCCCGCGCCCCTCGCGTCACCCGTTCTCGGTGCGCTCCCGGATCTGCTCCGGGGTCAGGTACGCCCTCGTGTGCTCGAAGTCCCGCAGCTTCGCGGACGAACGGGACAGCAGTCCGGTAGCCACGAAGTCGTGACCGGCCACCGCGTTGAGCGCCCAGTTCGTCGCCACCCGGACCTTCGCCACATTGGTGCGAAGCGCCGACCAGTGGTAGCCGCGGGCGACGACCTGGGCGGGCAGGCCGCGCAGCTCGAAACCGAGCGGCTTGGACACGGCGTCGAGGCCACCGAGGTCCACGACCAGTCCCAGATCATTGTGGACGTACGGGGTCATCCGCTGCCCGCGCAGCGACGCGATGACGTTGTCGGCAACGTGCTTGCCCTGGCGCATCGCGTGCTGAGCGGTCGGCGGGCAGACGGCGCCCTCCGTGTCCTTGGCCTCGTCCGGTACGGCGGCGGCGTCGCCGAGCGCGAAGACGCCGTCGTGGCCGGGCAGGGACATCTCCGAGCTGACGGCCAGCCGCCCCTTGACCGTCTCGGCGCCCAGGGTGGCCATGAGCGGGCTCGCGGCGACTCCGGCGGTCCAGATCAGCGTATGGGTCGGGATCACCCGGCCGTCGGTGAAGGTGACCTCGTCCGGGCCGGCCTTCGCGATGGAGACGCCCAGCGAGATGTCGATGCCCCGCTTGCGCAGGATCTCCTGGGCGCTGCGGCCGAGCTTGTCACCCAGCTCGGGCATGAGCTTCGGTGCGATGTCGATCAGGTGCCACTTGATCAGCTTCGGGTCGAGCCTCGGGTAACGCTTGACGGCGTTCTGCGTCAGGCGCCGCAGGCACGCGGCGGTCTCCGTACCGGCGTAGCCGCCGCCGACCACCACGAACTGAAGGCGCGCCGCCCGCTCGGCCTCGTCCTGACTGGCGTCGGCGAGGTCGAGCTGCGAGATGACGTGGTCACGGAGGAACGCGGCCTCGGCGAGCGTCTTCATACCGCGGGCGTTGTCGGTGAGGCCCGGGATGTCGAAGGTGCGCGTGACGCTGCCCGGTGCCAGCACGATCTGGTCGTACCGCTCGTTCACGATCTCGCCCGTGATCTTGCGGACGACGCAGACCTTGGCCTTCGGATCCACACCGATGGCACCACCCGGGATGATGCGGGTGCGGTACTTACGGCTGCGGCGCAGGGACACGGCGATCGACTGCGGGGTCAGCACTCCGGAGGCGACCTGTGGGAGCAGGGGCAGATAGAGCTGGTAGGAGACCGGTGTCACCAGCGCCACGTCGGCCTCGTCGGATCCGAGCCTGCGCTCCAGACGCCGGACGCATCCGACTCCCGCGAAGCCCGCTCCCACCACCAGGATCTTCGGTCGTACCACGATGTCCATCCCTTCACCGGCCGCGCACGTTCTGTCTTCCCACGGTCCCTCTGCCCCCTGAGTCCCTCCTTCGCACGTGGTGATCCTCCGATGAGGCGAGCCGGACGGGCTCCTCGCGGGAGGTCCGTCAGTGCCCGTGCCCCTTGCTCAGGCTCCGCAGCACGGCACCCGCCATGGCCGCCTCGCCCTTTGCATTGGGGTGGGCCGGGGCCGCGGGCGAGGCCGGTCGCAGCGGTTCTACCCAGCGGATGTCCGGGGCCTTGCACATGTCGTGTCCGATCGTGGGTCCGTACGTGTCAACGTATTCGGCCCCGTTCAACCGCGCCACCACGCGCATCATGAGGTTGAGGCGCTTGCCGGTGTCGCGCAGATAGGGGAAGTCCTTCGCCGCGAACGGCACCGAGGGGTAGCAGCCGCTGCCGTCGTCCGGCAGGAGAGCGGGGTAGCCGACGACGAGCACTCGGGCGTGCGGCGCCCTGGCGTGCACGGCCCGCAGCACGCGGGTGATCTTGGGTGCCGTTTCGAGGATCCTCAGCGTCAGCTGATCGACCCCGGAAGACTTGAAGTGACGCCGGCACGGGTCCCCCGCGAGGTCCTGCGAACTCAGCTGGGCGCAGGTGCTGATGATGGAGCTGAACCCGATGTCGTTGCCGCCGATCTGGACGGTCACCAGGTCGGTGTCCCGCTGCAGCGCGTTGAGCTGCGGAGGGTTGGTCCCCTGTGCCTTCCACATCTGCTCGGTGGTGGCGCCGCCGCAGCTCACGTCCTTGAACGTCGACGTTCTGCGCTCCGCGGCGACGAGTGAGGGGTAGTTGTGGTCGGAGCGGGCACAGTTCGCGTCCACCTGCGTCGGGATCCCCGGTCCCGAGGTGTAGGAGTCACCGAGCGAGACGTAGTCCGTGCCCCGGCCGTGGCCGCCGCCGTGCGCCGCGACGGGTGCCGCGGACGCGACGACGAGGGCGCAGCCGCTGACCGCCGCTCCCACGGCGGTCGCCCGTCGGCGGTTCGTTGCCGTGCTGCCGGACTGGGTGCGACGGTTCTTCAAGGTTCCCCCCTGGGTCCGACACCGCGAGCCTGGCCGCCGACGGCGCGCCCTTGCACGGTGACTGAACTTGTATACCGGCCAGTTCGCCCCCAGGACAGAGGCGCGTAGGGCGGAGGAGGAACGGGTTCGCGCCGTGGATCCCCTTCGGCGTGACCACGAGGCCGCCGACGTCACGGGGCCGCCGACTCCGGGGGTGGAGTCGGCAGCAGCTGAGTCGGCGGCAGCTGTCAGACGCCGAACTCCGTGGGTGACAGACCGAGGGCTGCGCAGGCTTCGCGAATGGCGTACTGCTCGGACTGGTCGAAGTGCCCGTCGGCACCCGCGACCACGATGCCCGTCTGGATGACCGCGCGGGCCTCCACCGGCTTCTTGGCGGCCTTGGCGATCTCCCGCAGCGCTTCGGCCTTGCCCACCTCGAAGTTGGCGATGAGCTGGTCCAGGTGCTTGCTGAAACGCTGGCGAAGCTGGTCCGCCGGGAAGTTCTGCAGAACCTCGTTGGAGACGATCAGCTCCTCGACCCGCTGCCTCTCCGCGAGCTCCACATGTCCGTCGGCCGCGGCCACGAGCGCGCACATGGCCATGCTCGCGTCCCGGTAGGCGCCGCTCTTGAGCTCGGTCTTGACCGACGCGAGCTGGGACTTGAGCAGCCCGACCAGCTTGGCCTTGGAGCCACCGGAGGACGAACCGGGCGCATGGCCACCGCTCTGACCCTGTCCGTACGGAGCCTGGCCCTGCCCATAGGGAGCCTGTCCCTGTCCCCCCGATCCCCTGCCACTCTGGGACTGCTGGAGGTTCTTGGCCTGGTCCTTGAGCCGGTCCCACATCGCCACTACTGCCACCTCGGCTTCTGCTGTTGCCTGTCCTGTACTGATCATCGGTCGCGCTGGTTCACGCCCCGCGACAGATCAACGCTCCTCACCACCACCAGGGTTCCCGAATGGCAAAGGCAACGTAAAACAATCCTGTTCAGGCCGCGCGGGACCGTGATGTGATGACTTCGTGAGTCGTGCCGCAGAGGAGAGCAACCGTCGCATGCTTCGGGCACGGGATGCGATGGACCGCGGCTATGCGCAGCCGCTGGACGTCCCGGCCCTGGCCCGGATCGCCCATGTGTCCCAGGCGCACTTCACACGCACCTTCCGGGCCACGTTCGGCGAGACGCCGCACCGCTATCTGCAGCGCCGCCGGGTCGAGCGGGCGATGTTCCTGTTGCGGGAGACCGACCGCAGCGTGACGGACATCTGCTTCCAGGTGGGCTTCGGCAGCCCGGGAACCTTCAGCCGCACGTTCCGCGACATCGTCGGCCGGTCACCGAGGGCGTACCGCCGCGAAGCGGTGTCCGCGGCCGTACCGACGTGTTTCACCATGGCGTGGATGCGTCCGAGCGACTGACCGTCCGCACGGTCCGTACCATCCCGTCGGCTGAGCAGTTCTGGATAAGTTTTCGTCCGGCCGGCTCGATAGCGTGATGCACATGTTCACCGCTATCACGCACTCGCAGATCTACGTCCTCGACCAGGACGAGGCCCTCGACTTCTACGTGGGCAAGCTCGACCTGGAGGTCAACACCGACGTGCCCCTGGGCTTCATGCGCTGGCTGACCGTCAACGTCCCCGGTCACCCCGACCGCCAGATCCTGCTGGAGAAGCCGGGCCCTCCGGCGCTGTCCGAGGAGACGGCGCAGCAGGTACGGGAGCTGTTGACCAAGGGGGCGATGGGCGGCCACCTGATCTTCACCACCGACGACTGCCGCAAGGCGTACGAGAAGCTGCTGGCCCGGGGCGTCGAGTTCACCGAGGAACCCACCGAGCGTCCGTACGGAATCGACTGCGGGCTCCGCGACCCCTTCGGCAACAGCATCCGCTTCACCCAGCCGAAGGCCGAGATGTGACGGCGATATCGGCGCCCGGCCGGTGGCCGGGCGCCGATACCCGTCGGGTCACGCCGGTGACGTCACGGCCCGGCCGAGATGCCGGGCGAAGAACCGGACCGCGCTGTCGGCCTCGAACCGGGGCAGTTCCTTGTGCGCGCCCGCGTTGGCGTGCAACGTCTTCTCCTTCGAGGCGAAGGCGTCGAACAGCGCGAGACCGGACTCGCGCGGGATGTGTTCGTCGTCCCACTGGAGCGCGTACTCGATCGGTACGGTGATCCGCCGCGCGTACTCGGTCAGGGCGTCGGGCCAGTGGAGGCCGAAGGCCGCGGCGGTGATCCTGGGTTCGACCGCCGTCAGCGGCACCCCGATCGCGGTGCCCATGTTCAGACCGAAGTAGCCGACGGGCCCTTCGGCGCCGATCTCCGGCAGTTCCTGGAGGGCGTCCAGGGTCGCCCGCCACTCCGGTACGGCACGCTCCGCCAGGTGGGAGTTGTACCGGACGACGATCGGGCCGACCGGTTCGCCCGCCGCCATGGCTTGCTGCATCACGGCGATCTCCTGCTCGTCATGAGCCGTGCGGGGCCGGCTGCCGTGCCCGGGCGCATCGATGGCGACGACGTGGAAACCGCAGCCGGCGACGAGGAGCTGTGCGCGGCCCGTCATCGCCGGCGCCTTCTTGTGCGTGCCGCCGCCGTGGCCCAGCAGCACCAGGGGCGCGCGGTCGGAGCCGGAGGCGGGCGACCAGAGCACGCCGGGGATCTCACCTACGGTGAAGTCGCGTTCGCGGAGACCGTTCGACGATGTCTCCGCGGTGAAATGCAGGGAATTCATGGGGTGTTGCCTTTCGGGAGTGCCTTGTCGAGGCGCTCCCGGCGACACCTGTGTCAGTCGCCCGACCGTGAAGGGAGGGGGAGCACCCACATGGATACAGCGTTCATGGGTCTCGCCTCCTCGCTCAATGTCACGATCGAATGCAAGCTAGCAGTCCGGGCGTTGTCCCGCCCAACCCTTTTCCTGGCCCTGAGGCCACCTCGCCGTCAGGCCGTCGCCTGGGCCATGTTGCCGGAGCCGCGCAGGACCGGATCGCCCCGCAGCCGCAGGAACGCCAGGCCCAGGGCGGCGGCCTGGAGTACTCCGCACACCAGGATGGCGTGCTGGAGCGCCGACAACGGTGTCAGGGCAACCACGATTCCCGCGACCGGGAAGGGCAGCAGCAGGAGCAGGATGGTCAGAGAGAGGGTGCTTCCGAAGGCGGCCGGCGGTATGAGGAGTGAGCGCAGTGTGCGCAGCACGACGGTCAGGCCGCCGTCCGCGGCCATGAAGAGCGCCATGACCAGGACGTACGAGATGTAGGTGGGCGCCTGTGCCAGGGCGAGGCAGGCCGCGGACGCGACGGTGGAGCAGACCACGCCGACTCCCCACAGGCCCAGCCGGTTGAGCGCGAACCGGCAGGCCGTGACGGCGAGGAGGGTGGAGGCCGCTGCCGCCGACCAGAGGGTGCCCACGGCTGCCGAGGTCAGCCCGAAGCGCTCGATCACGATGATCGGGCTGGCCGCCTGCAACAGCCCGAGCGCGAGGTTGGAGACGACCAGTCCGGCCACGAGCCAGCTCAGCACGGGCAGCGAACTCAGCGTGTGCCAGCCGGTCTTGAGCCCTGCTTCCCGTCGCACACCGTTCCTCGCCGAGCCGCGCAGTGGCGTCGGCGGGGTTTGCAGGGCGAGACAGGCCGCGAGGACGGACAACACCCCGAGGACGGCGAGCATATGGCTGGGTCCGGCGAGCAGGAGCACACCTCCCAGCGCGGGCCCGGTGAGGGTGGCGGTCTGGTCGATCCCGATCAGCACGGCCTGCACCCTGTGCGCCTGGCCCGCCGTACGCCGGCTGACGATCGCACCGACGGCTTCGTTGGCGATGAAACTGAACTGTGTCAGGGCGCCCGTTCCGGCGGCCAGCGCCATCACGGTGACCGTCTCGGCCGTCCCGCTCGGAAGCATGAACAGGGCGACGCCGCCCGCCGCCACGAGCAGCGCCCGTGCCAGGGAGGCGAGGAAGAACACGATCGCGGCCCCACGCCGGTCGACCAGGTCGCCCGCCAGACCGAAGGCCGCCACCCGCGGAAGCCATTCCAGCGCGAAGGCGAGACCCGTCAGAGAGGCCGACTTGGTTGTGGCCAGCACCAGGAGCGGCATGGCATAGGTGCTCATGGAGAAAGCAAGCGCGTCGAAGGCTCTGGGTGCGTATACCCGGCGGAGCAGGCTGCCTCGGGGAATGGCTGCGTGCCGACCGGCCGGCTGGCCCTCGTAAATCGAGATGGTCACGGAGTGGGGTGCTTTCAGTCAGCGGTGGCATGACAAAGGGGAAGGGCCGACCCGGGCGGCCCGTCGCATGAAGGACCCGGTCGATGATTCTTGGCCTGAAGCCGGAAAGTATGTGCCGAAGCCGTTCCTACAAGGCGGCGTCCGGCACTCGGGGAGCTTCCGTCGTAGGCCGTGCCGGGCGGCTCCGCATTCGATCAGCAGGGCATCAGGCGTAGTTCGTACGCGATACGCGGCCGTCGCACCGCCGTCCGCGCACCGTCGGCGCGGGCCCTTGAACAGGTGCGCGGCCTCGTCGGACATGCCTCTGGGTTTCCCGCGGCCGTGCTGCACCGAAGGGATGTCTGTCGCCCCACGCGTACCGCTCCACTCGGCGGCGGGTATGGCTGTGACGGGGACGCTGTCCGTCCACGCCAGGGTGCGAGCTCTTGGGCACGCGGACTCCACTCGAGTGGGGGCAAGAGGGAAATCAGGCCTGCGGTATGAAGCGGCACGCCCGACAGTTGTGAAGTGACCTTGCCATAAGCCTTGTTGCGCAATCAACCACGGATTGCGCACGAGTTTTCCGCGTCATGTCCGCACCGGTGCCCGGACACAGGTGTCAACTCAACTGGCGAGATGGACAGTTCGGGTCGTCCCGGACCGACTGCCCAAGGTGACGTACGAGGGCCTGGGAGCCTCTCAGGGCCGGGCAGGCCCTCGTACGCGCCGGTTCTTCGACGTTCTACGCGTAGAACGGCCCCGGGTAGGCCCACGTCGTCGTACCGAAGATCTCGGGGTCGTCGATCGAGACCCGCACGTTGCTGACCTTGAGCCCGTACTGGGTCGGGGTCATGCCGGCCGGGCAGTCGACGTCCACGATCGGGGTGAAGTTGACGAACCAGTTGGGCCCGTATTCGGCGTCGGGGTAGTCCCGGAGGCGCTGGACGAGGTTGGCGGCGCCGCCCTCCACGTAGACCGGGGACAGGCGGCGCTGGTCCTCGTGGACAACGAAGGCGGTGGACTGGTCGAAGCTGCCGTCAGGGCGCAGACAGCCGAAGGTGCGGTCGGTGTCCGCATACGCGTCGAAGTAGCCGGTTCCGGCCAGTCCCGCCTTGTAGCCGGGCTGCTCGCGGACGTTGTGCAGCACCGTCCCGAGCTTGAAGCCACCACAGCCGGAAGTCGGGTCGAACTGCCGGAAGTACAGCTGGCAGGTGTTCGGTTCGTTGTACGCGGCGTCCGGGTCCGGGGTGTAGGGCTGGGGCACGACAGCCCCGTAGAACTTCATCGTCATGGAGACGCCGCCCGGCGTGGGTGCCGGGATGTCGACGACGGTGCTGGCCTGTGCGGCGTTCGGTCCGGTCAGGACGAGTCCTGTGGCCGCCAGCAGCGCGACGGTCAGTCGCGCCAGAATCCTGCGGATGCCTGTCTTACGCATCTACTGCTCCCCCTTGAGGCACATCGGTCAAGGCACGCTAACCGCGACTCAACACCCGCACCAGACAAACAACTTGAATCCACACAAGTGGAGGAACGGCCCGCAGGGGTCTGCCGTCCAGAGTCGTTCCGGCCGGCCCCCGAGGTGACCGGGGGCTGCTCTCCCCACACAGCCGGGGGGCAGCCGCAGCGAAAATCCTCGGCCACGCTTCTAGCGTGAAGGTGCATATCGATCACTTCGTCGCAGGAGCCGCACCGAATGGACCGGAACAACGCCCCACGCCGCACTGTGCTCGCGCTCGGCACCGCCGCAGCCGCCGCACCCTGGCTCGGCGCAGTCCCCGCCCGTGCCGACGCCTCGACCACGGGACGAGCCGCGGACACGGCACGCGCGGCGGCCACGGAACTGGACGAGCTCGGCATCGTCGAGCTTCGCCGTCGGATGGACGACGGACGGCTCACCGCCGAACAGCTCACCCGCCACTATCTGGAACGCATCGAACGCGTCGACCCGCTCCTGCACGCGGTGATCGAGGTCAATCCCGACGCCCTGCGCGAAGCCCGGCGCCTGGACACCCAGCGGGACCGCCGTGGACCCCTGCACGGCATGCCCATCCTGCTCAAGGATCTGGTGGAGACCGCCGACCGGATGCACACGACGGCCGGATCGCTTGCCCTGCAGGGCCTGCGGCCGGCGACAGACGCCGGGGTCGCCGCCAGGCTGCGCGCGGCCGGTGCCGTCATCCTCGGCAAGACCAATCTCAGCGAGTGGGCCGGCGGGATGTCGCTCACCCACCACGCCGGCTGGAGTGCTCGCGGCGGGCAGACCAGGAACCCCTACAAACTGGACCGGTCACCGAACGAGTCCAGTTCAGGCACCGCGGTCGCCGTCGCGGCCAACCTGTGCGTCGCCGGAATCGGTACGGAGACCAATGGCTCGATCATCGACCCGGCCTCGGCGAACTGCGTGGTCGGGGTGAAGCCGACCGTCGGACTGGTCGGGCGCGGCGGCGTGATCCCCGGTGTGCCGAGCCAGGACAGTGTCGGTCCGATCGCGCGCACGGTCCGGGACGCCGCGGTCCTGCTCGGCACGCTCGTCGGGATCGACGACCGCGATCCGGCGACCGGGGCGAGCCAGGGCCGCTTCCATCGTGACTACACCCGTTTCCTCGACGCCGACGGGCTGCGTGGCGCCCGCATCGGCGTACCGCGAGCGGTGTACTTCGGCTACAGCCACCACGCCGACGAGATCGCGGAACGGGCGATCGCCACACTGCGGAAGGCCGGGGCGACGGTGGTCGACCCTGCCGACATCCCGACAGCCGAGCAGCTCGAGGACCTGCCCAGCTCGATGGTCGTCCAGGCGTACGAGATCAAGCGTGGACTCAACGCCTACCTGGCCGCCGCCCCCGGTGACCATCCGCGTAGCCTGGCGGAACTGATCGCGTTCAACCGTGCCCACGCCGACCGCGAACTCCGCTACGTGCGGCAGGACGGCCTGGAGGCGGTGCACGAGCTGGACTTCACCGAACGCGAATACCGTGCGGCGCTGGCCACCAACCACCGGCTCTCACGCGCCGAGGGCATCGACGCGGTGCTGCGCCGCTTCGACCTGGACGCCCTCGTCATGCCGACCACCGGACCACCGGCCAAGATCGACCTGATCCGCGGGGACAGCTACGGCGGTGGTTCGTCGACGCCCGCCGCGCTCGCCGGATACCCCGCGATCAGCGTTCCGGCCGGCTTCGCGTTCGGCCTGCCGGTCGGCCTGACCTTCATGGGTACGGCGTGGAGCGAGCCGGTTCTGCTCCGTCTCGCCCATGCCTACGAGCAGGCTTCCCGCGTCCGCCGACCGCCGACGTACCGGGACGCCGATGTCGGCTTCTGACCCGACGGACGAGAGGACGCCTGGGCGGCGAGCACATGGCGAGGTAGCTGAGTTGTCACAACTTCCCTGGAGGACATCTACTCCGCCGGAGCCAGCAGGGTCGGTCTGTGCCTGCGCACGAGCGATCCCCTTGATGGGGCGCACCTCGGCGTCGATCACCAGGCGAGGGACCACAAACCCCTCGCCTCTCAACTCGACTGAAACGTCGTAGAGATCTGCGAAGACAACGACAGCGCGACCAACCGCCGGAGGCAACGCAAGGGCAACCACCCGATTCTGACCGATGTCCAGAGCGGCCACATTTGACACGGGATCGTCTGGCACTCGAACCGCGTGTACCGCCAGCCCCGGGGGCTGGAGGACCTGATGGACCTACCTGGGCTCCCCTGAGGCGGGCCGGTGAGCTGTACTGAGATTTGTGGAGTCCCCGGACTGTCCCGAGTTGGGTGGAGTCGAGTTACTTGGTTTCACGCTACCGGCGGGGAACGGAGTTCGTACTCCACCGGGCTTCCGCGCAAGGCGAGTTGAGACAACGTCCACGTCCCGAAGGCGCAGAATCAGGAATGACTTACTTGCCTCTCTTGCGGGGCACCCAGACAGCGTCAGCGCCCCCGATCTCCCTCGTGGGGGCCGCGGGCGCTTTTCTGTGTCTAGCTCTTGTTCTTGCTCTCCAGCCACTCTGTGTAGTTGTGGGAGGCATTGCTGCCCTGCTTACCAGGCGAGAGCTTCACGATCGCCTTGTCCTTCTCAGGGTTGCCGCTGAGATACGCCTCGGTCAGGACGTACGGCAATCCATCCACCCGGAACCGAATACTGCCGTCGGGATAGGCGCTGACGCGAACCTTCCGACCGTCGGGAAGCTCGATGGGTTCGGCAACGAAGTGCGCCTTGAGAGACTGCTGATCAGCCATACAGACCTCCAGTCATACTGGCTCGGCAGGAGCGCTCAGCGTACTGCCAACCCCTATTGGGCGTTCAGCCCAGAGGAAGCTCGGCAAGCATCACGGCGTACACCGGGGAGTCCGGGAAGGGCCGGCGCTCGCCGACCTTCCGGAAGCCCCACCCCTCGTACATCACCTGGACGCGGGGGTGTTCGGTGTCGACGAGCAGGACCACAAGGTCCTCGTCCCGGTCCTCCAGGAGCGCCCGAGTGACCAACTCCGCGACCCCAGCCTTGCGCCACTTCGTCCGGACGGCAAGCTCCGAGAAGGAGAACGTACGGTCCTGCCCAGGGTCAGGGGCGGGGCTCAGATGTTCGCGCGACCACTCGCGATACGGGGTGGACGGGGCGCCGTAAGCGAAGGCCACTGCCGTCTCGCCGTCGTACGCGATCACACAATCGAAGTCCGGGTTCTTGCCCCAGTGGTCGACGAACCAGGGGAAGCGCTGGTTGAACTCGTCGTCCATGGCGTCCGCATAGGCGTCGTCGTGCACATCGATCAGAGCCTGGCGGATCTGCGGAAGATCGGGGTGCGCGAAGCGGCGGACGTCCCAGTCGGCCATCAGGCCCGGCTCCATTCGGATCGGTAGCGGTCTCCCCACTCTCGGGCGACATTGGCGTCTGGCGCAAGGGTGATCAAGTCGCGGTAGTAGTCGCCGAGTAGTGAGCGCATCCGGCCCGGGATAGGGTCTCCGTTCATCAGCTCGAACGCGTGCGAAGCCGTCGAGCACGCCTGATCAATGTCCCGCTGGTGGAGCTGGGCCAGAGCAAGCCGTGTCGTGGCCAGGGCCCGGTTCCTGCGGAACTGCTTCGGGATCGCCTTCAATGCCTTGTGGCTGGCCGCCTCGGCCTGCTCAGAGTCGCCGATCCGGTCTCGGACGATGGCCGTTATCGCCGTCAGCTCGGCACGCCCGTAGAAGGCCACCCAGCTCGGCCGGGGCTGGTCGAACTCGGCTTTCTCCAGTGCCTCCTGAGCGTGGCCCAGGGACCGCAGGGCGGCCTGCCGTTCGTTGAGGTTGGAGTGACCGATGGCCGTCCGCGCGTGGGCAAGGGAGGCGAACAGCGGATCACGCCGCGTGATCGCGGTGTACTGGGCGGCCTGGCCGGAGTCCACGGCCTCGATATGCTCTCTGCGCTGGTGAGCGAGCATGGCGTACGAATTCCACACCCGCATCTCCGCGATGGGGTCCTGGCCCATCCCGGCGAGGTACAACGCCCTGCCCAGGAGGGCCTGGGCCCGGTCGGTCTGCTTGGCGTCCAGTGCGCTCCAGGCCGCCGTGGCCGTGTAGTCGGCGGCGATGCTGAAGAGGCGGAGCCGGACGCGCTGGGAGGCGCCCTGCTTCTGCTTGTCGAGCGCCTCGGCCGCCCCGGCCAACGCGGCTCGCGCCAGACCCTCGTGGCCTCCCCCGGTGTCGTCGAGGGCCATCAGAGCGTCCAGGCCGCTACGGAGGCGGATCACGTCGGAGGTACCCACGGAGTGCTGGGCGATGATCGGGGCGATGACGGCAGCCGTCGTGCCGGTAGTGGCGGAGATAAAGTTCCTGCGCCTCACGGGTGACTCCGGTTCGGTGGCGGGGCGTGTTCGGGCCGGTTTGACGAATCCCAGCTCCTCGGCGGTGCTTCCGAATACTGCCTCTAACGCCTTCCGCTGACGCGGATGGGGCCACCTGGTTCTTCCGGTCAGCCAGTACCGCACAGTCCGGTCACTCACTGTGGGCTCGTGCCCGTCGCAGACCAGTCGGGTGTTCACGGCATCGGTCAACTCGACCTGGGTCAGGCCGCTCTCTTCCATGGCACTGATGAGGCTCGCGTTCCCCTCCACGTATCCACCGTAGCTATCGGCAGCCCCTCCGTGAGCACGAGTGGCGCGAAATTTCCGGTCGGGACCAACACACACCGAGGCGGTATTTCCTGCCAGCCGGCAGCGAGGAGCCGTTCACTCACGTAAGGCCGCTCGCACCCGCACCCCTGAGGTCCTGACGACTGTGACTGCAACGCCGAGCCCCACAGGGCACCCTGGATACTCACAAACGCTAGATCGTGTTCCGGAGAGCGCGAGCGTGGCTCGCAGCCTCGTTCGTACGGCCCTCGTTGCCTGGCACCAAGAGCACTTGGTGGAGGACGCGCTGAACGTCATCACCGAGCCGGTCTCCAACGCCGTCGACCACGCCCGGCGCCCCTCGATCCGGGTCGTCGTCGCGCGCCCCTCCGACGGCTGGATCCGGCTCGGGGTGGTCGACCGCCCCAGGGACATCCCGGAGATGCGGCTGGACTCCAACGAGGACCAGATCCGGGGCCGTGGGCTCGTCCTGGTCGAGGCCCTTTCGGACCTCTGGGGCACGGACCTGCATCGCTGGGGCAAGACCGTCTGGGCCGAGCTGAAGAGCGTGCCGACCGAATGACCAAGGGGCAGCCGCCAGCGTTGACTGGACACCCGGCCCCGGATCATGCAGCTCCCCCCAGCCCCCTACGGAGTAGGGGCCGGCTGATCCAGATGGCTCGCCCTTGCCGTGAGGAGGAGAGGTCCGACTGTCCCGCAACGACCGGGACCTCGTTGCGGCCTCGAAAGACCTCAAGCAGATGCGGTCCAAGCAAATTGCGATGGCCCCTGCCCAAGGGGCCACCACGGCAGTCACGGTCGCGCGGTCTCTGACACCTTGATGGCGCCGACCGGGCAGGACCGGGCCGCCTCCCGGAGCATCGGGTCGGTGGTGTCCTCCTGTCCGGGCAGGAGGGTGCTGAAGCCGTCGTCGTCCTGGGTGAAGACGGCCGGGGCGGACATCGCGCACTGGCCGGCGCCGATGCATGCGTCCGTGTCGATGTCGATGTGCATGAGGAGACCCCCTACCAGGCCACGGGGAGATCCAGCATTCCCTGGATCGTGTCGCCCGGTTTGAAGCGGACCTCGTCCGGCGCCACGTCGAGCCGTAGTCCGGGCACCCGCTCGAACAGGGAACGCATGGCAATCTCCATTTCGGCACGGGCGAGGTTCTGGCCGAGACACTGGTGGATACCGAAGCCGAACGCCACGTGATGGCGGGTGGGGCGGTGCCAGTCGAGGGTGTCGGGTTCGGCGTAGACCTCCCCGTCGCGGTATCCCTCGCTGACGCGGAGCAATCGAGTGCGGACCCTGTCGAGGACACCCGCAGCCGTATCACCACGCCGGGGTGATCCGCGTGGAAGCTACGGATCAGGGCGGGGAGGTCGATGACAGCCACAGCGAGTACCGACGAGCCCGTCACCGGGTCACGGCACCACGCCGCTCGCACCGCAGTCCATCCGCTTCGGTCGATCCGTCGAACCAGGCACCTCCTCGCAACCGGAGGCCCGCGACCCTCGGCGGCACAGATTCACCACAGCCTCGACAGAGTGATTGACGCGCGCTGAACAGCGCTCTACCTTCTGATCGACTTTCCGAACCTGGTTCGAAATTTCGACCAACTTCCTTGCATGGCTGTGAACTTCACGTCCCCGTTCCCCCGCGCCGCGCAGCCGCTCACCCGCCCCCGCACGCCGCCTGGAGACCAAGATGAGCGCAAGACCCCAGCCGTCCCGTCGCCTCTTCCTCGGTATGGCCGCCGCCACTCCCCTGGCCATGTCCGGCGTACTGACCCTCGGCGCCGGCACCGCCCACGCGGCCGACTCGGCGTACGTCATGTGCTACTTCACGGAGTCGACCAGCCTGGGCGCGGGCACCGACTACGGCCTTCACCTCGCCGTCAGCACGGACTCGCTCAACTGGACGCCGCTGAACCAGAACAACCCCGTGGTCACCCCCACCGCGGGCGCCCTCGGTCTGCGCGACCCGTTCCTCATGCGCAAGCAGGACGGCAGTTTCGTCGCCATCGCCACCGACCTCAAGGGCACGGACTGGAGCTACAACAGCCAGTACATCCATGTCTGGGACTCCGCCGACCTGCGCACCTTCACCGGCTACCGCCGCCTCAAGCTCCACGACATGACCACCCACAGCTGGGCCCCCGAGGCGTTCTGGGACGCCGGGCGGGGTCAGTACGGGGTCATCTACTCCTCGGTCAACTCCAGCGGCCACAACGTGATCATGGTGAACTACACGAGTGACTTCGTCACCGCCTCGGCCCCGCAGGTCTTCTTCGACCCCGGCTACGACGTCATCGACGGCAACATGGCCGTCGGCGTCAACGGCGTCAACTACCTCTTCTTCAAGAAGAACCAGACACTGGTGGCGGCGAGGTCCAGCTCTCTGAACCCGGGCAGTTTCACGGAGTTCAGCGCGGGCGTCGCACACGGCGGCACGGAGGCCCCGACCGTGTTCAAGTCACTGACCTCGAACACCTGGTACCTGTGGGGTGACACGTACACCCCCAACGGCGTCTTCTATGCCTGGCAGTCCACCAACCTTGCCTCGGGCACCTGGACCGCGCTCGACCAGAAGACCTACACCCAGCCGGTCAACTCCAAGCACTGCGGCATCGCGACGATCACCACGGCCGAGTACAACAACCTGCTCACCAAGTGGGGTGCCCCGACCTGGAACCGGCTCAAGTCGTACAACTTCCCGGACCGTTACGTGCGCCACGCCAACTACGCGGCCCGCATCGACACGTACCCCTTCGACCTGTACACCGACTCGCAGTGGAAGCTCGTTCCGGGCCTGGCCGACAGTTCCGGGGTGTCCTTCCAGTCGGTCAACTACCCCACCCGCTATCTCCGGCACTACAACTACCAGCTCCAACTCGACGTAAACGACGGCACGTCGACGTATGCGGGCGACGCGACCTTCTACCGCACGGCGGGCCTCGCGGACAGCTCCTGGTCGTCGTTCCGCTCGTACAACAACCCAACTCGCTACATCCGCCACGCCAACTACGTGCTGCGCATCGACCCGATCTCCACGTCCACCGAACAGCAGGACGCGACGTTCCGCGTCGGCTATTGATGGGCTCACGTCCCCTGGGATGCTCTGCAGATGAAACTCAGCGCGATCACACTCGACTGCCCTGATCCACTGACTCTGGCGGCCTTCTATCAGCAGGCCACAGGCCCACCGACCACACCGGGGTCGACGTCATGGCAGTCAATGAGGATGCCCTGCTGACGGAACAGATGGCTTACTACCGAGCTCGTGCGCCCGAGTACGACCGGGTCTACGCCGAGCGTGAGGGTCTGCGCGAGCTGCTGACAGTGGTCGGCGACCTCCCGATTGCCGGGGACGTGCTGGAGCTGGCCTGCGGAACGGGGCAGTGGACTGGAGCGTTGGCCGAGCGGGCGTGTTCGGTCACCGCTGTCGACGCGTCACCGGAGGTGCTGGGTATCGCACAAGCACGGACAGCTTCCGCCGACGTCCGGTTCGAGCGCGTCGACGTGTTCGACTGGCGGCCGCCGCGCCGGTACGACACCGTGTTCTTCGCCTTCTGGCTCTCCCATGTCCCGCCGTCCCGGCTCGGTGACTTCTGGAACACCGTGGCCGCCGCACTGACGCCGCACGGCAAAGCGATCTTCATCGATGAAGGCCCTTCCGCGACCGCCCGTGAGGACGTGGCCGGGGAAGTGCGTCGACTCGACGACGGCAGCGAGTACCGCATCGTGAAGGTCTTCCACGATCCGGAGGAACTCACCGGCGAACTAGCCGAGTTGGGGTGGTCCGCAGACATCCGGACACGGGAGGAGTTCTTCGTCGGCATCGCAGAACCACGTTCCGCCGCCTTCGCCTAGCCGCGTTTCGGCTCTGGCCCGGTCCATGATCCGCCGGAGGGAACCCGGCGGTGCGGCGCTCGAAAAACCAGTGGAGCAGCGCCGCTGTGCGCCACTACCGTGCTGCCGAACCAAGTCGTCTGGGCAAGGACGTGCCGTTGTACACCGTGTGAGACCCCCCGAGTGCTGAATCGTCGCGCGTCGCGCATCTGCGCCGCGCTCCTTTTTGCTGCGGACTTCTCACTGAAACCGGTGTACTTCTGTGCTCGAAGACTGGGTGGTCATGCCCACCTGCCTACCGCTGGTTCTCCGCCGTTGCCACGCGTGCGCGTCCGAGCGTTTCCGGGCTAACGGAAAATTTCGCGTCAACGCCAACCACAAGCTCATCGACGCCTGGCTCCTCGCGCTCTGTACCGTCTGCGGGGAAACGACAAAGCTCACGGTCCTGGAGCGGATGAACGTGCGCTCCGTACGACCTGAGCTGCTGGACCGGCTGCACGACAACGACCCTGGCCTGGCAGCCCAGTTGCTCCAGGATCCAGCCGTGCGACGCCGTAACCGCATCGCCCTCGACTGGGTCAACGCCTGGCGTCTCGACACCGGAGGATGGGATCGCCTGGACCGCGCGGTGAACCACGTCAGCGATGTCAGCGATGCCATCGACGTCTCGGTCCGCTTCGCGGCACGGATCCCGGTCCGGCCGGTGCGGCTGATCGCCGAAGGCTTCGGTCTCTCGCGGGCCGAGGTCGAGAGACTGATCATGGAGGGGAGCGTCGTTTCGGCGGTCCGGCTGAGCGGCAAGCTCTCCGGTGACTTCACCTTCACGCTCAAGCGCTGAGCCCTGCTCGGGACCAGGGGTCTGTCCGGCAAGTTCCGCCGGGCAGACCCCTGGTCCCCCTGGTGGGCCGGCCTTTCGACGGCGAGCCTCTTCTCGGGCGCCCACCAGTCAAGCTCAAGTCCACTCCGTCAAGCTCAGGTCCGCCCAGTCGAGCTCAGCCCGCCGCCCCGTCGAGCAGCCGGCTGTAGCGCAGCCGCAGCGCCCGCTCCGTGCTGGCCGCCACGGTAGCCACCCCGAGCACGACGTTGCCCCACACCGTCAGATCAATGGGCGAGGTGAAGGTCCCGACGTACTGGGCGACGCCCTCCGGATCCCGGGTGACCTGTTCGGCGAGCTGAAGGATCAGGAGAACCAGGCCGATGACGAGCACGATCGCCGAGAGGAAACCGATACAGCGGCTCAGTGCGGGGTGCGCGCGGTCGAAGCGCGCACGGCGCCCCTCGGCGGGGTCGTGTCCCCGGTCGTGGTGTAGCCGATCACGGTCCGTCGCTTCCGCTTTGGAGCCGTCCGGTACGTGCCGCAGC
>NZ_JAPWHT010000159.1:0-20712 GCF_027270795.1 Streptomyces sp. ActVer | reverse complement strand
CCTCCCTCACCAACCGGTCCCGCTCCTGCGCCGACAGCACGTCCACGGCACCGACGGGCGCCGCCGGGTCCTCGAGCACCTGGTCCAGCACGCGGACCAGGCGGGCGGCGATCACCTCGGCCGCGTCGCGGTCGTAGAGGTTGTTCTGGTAGTCGAGGGAGAGCCTCAGGTAGGGGTCGGAGGCGTTGAGGGTGAGCGGGTAGTGCGAACCCGCGAACGGCCGGATGCCGTCGATCGTGAATCCCGCCGAGGTGTTCGCCTCGACGATGCCCTCGCGGTCGATCGGGTAGGACTGGAACACGACGATCGTGTCGAACAGGGCGGGCAGCCCGACGCCGCGCTGGATGTCGGCCAGCCCGTAGTGGTTGTGGTCGAGCAGCGCGGTCTGCCGCTGCTGCAGCTCGGTGATGACGTCGGCCACGTTGTGGTCGGGTCCGCAGAACACCCTGATCGGCAGGGTGTTGATGAACAGACCGACCATCTCGTCCGAACCGAGCAGGTCCGCCGGGCGACCGTTGGCTGCGGCGCCGAACACCACGTCCTGCTGCCCGGTCAGCTTCGACAGCAGGATCGCCCACGCGCCTTGGAGGAGCGTGTTGAGCGTGACCCCGAGTTCGGCGGCGCGCCGGGCGAGTTCACGTCCCTTGTCGATCGACAGCGGTACCTCGACCCGCCCGAGGGCGGACGCCGCCGCGTCGACGGGAGTGTTCGGGGCCACGAGGGTCGGCTGCTCGAATCCGGCGAGCTCGGTGGCCCACCGGTTGGCCGACGCCTCCCGGTCCTGCGCGGACAGCCAGGCCAGATAGTCACCGTAGTTCCGGACCGGGGGAAGCTCGCGGGTGCCGGAGTACAGCCGGATCAGATCCGTGATCACCGACGGCGAGGACCAGCCGTCGAACAGGGCGTGATGCGCGGTGATGACGAGTTTCGCCCGCTGCGGCCCGACGGTGATCAGAGCCAGGCGGATCAGCGGCGGTCGGGTGGGGTCGAGTTGGTCGGCCCGGTCCTCGGCAAGGAAGGCGTCGAGCGCCGCGTCCTGCTCGGCTTCGCTCCGACCCGTCAGAGTGATGTGCCGCCATGGCATGGCAACGTGTTCGGGCACGACCTGCACCGGATCGCCGCCGACTCCGGCGACGAACGCGGAGCGCAGGTTCGGATACCGGTCGAGCAGCGCCTGCCCGGCGGCCCGCATGCGGGCCGGGTCCACGTGCCCGGACAGGTGCAGCACGAACTGCATGTGGTAGACGTCGAAGGAGCCGTCGGCGAGCGCGGCCTGGAACAGGATCCCGGACTGCCCCGGAGCCTGCGGCCACACCTCGATCAGCCGGCCGTAGCGTGCCTCCCAGACCTCGATCTCCTCCTGCCTGACCGAGACCAGAGGGGCGTCCGAGGGTGTCAGACCGCCGGTCTTCGGCTGTGCGGCGTGCACAGCCATGCCGTGCAGTACCTCGACCCACAGCTCGGCCAGTTCGGAGGTCCGCTCACGGGACAGCACTCCGCTGGGGAACATGAAGGCCGCCTGCAATCGGGGGCCCTCGGCGGTGTCCGTGGCGACCGCGTTGACCTCCAGCGCGGACAGCGCGGGCAGGTCCGGGTCTGGCGCCGGGATCAGCTCGGCGGACCAGGACGCCGGTCCCCATCCGTCCGCGCGCAGGTGCTCGGGCACGTCGGCGTCGGAGATCCTGCCGAGGTAGTTGAACCCGAGCTGCGGGACCGGTAGATCGGCGAGCTGCGCAGCGGTCTCCGGGTTCAGGTGCCGCAGCAGTCCGTACCCGATGCCCTTGTCCGGGATCCCGCGCAGTTGCTCCTTGACCAGCTTGATCGCCCGCCCGGCCGCGGGGCCGCCTGCCAGCGCGTCGGCCAGGTCCACTCCGCGCACGTCGACCCGGGCCGGGTACATGCTGGTGAACCATCCGACGGTCCGTGAGAGGTCGGCTCCGGGGACGACCTCCTCCTCGCGGCCGTGCCCCTCCAGCCGGACCAGAGTGGAGCGGTCCGCACCGCGCCACCGGTTCATTGCCAGGGCGAGCGCGGCGAGCAGCACGTCGGTCCCGGTGGCCTTGAACGCAGCGGGAAGCTTGGTCAGCACCGCCTCGGTGACCTCGGCGGTCAGCTGCACCCGCACGGCGTCGACCGTGGACATCACATCCACCGTCGGGTCCAGCACCCGTGTACCCAGCGGGGCGTTGGGTGTCTGGAGCATGTCTTGCCAGAACGGCAGCTCCGCCTCCCGCTGCGGGGAGAGCGCCTCGGTCTCCAGGGCCGATGCCCAGCGGCGGGCGGACGTGCCGACCGCCGGCAGCTCGGGCGTACGGCCGGACCGGACCTGCTGCCATGCCTCGGCGAAGTCCGACATGAGGATGCGCCAGGTGACACCGTCCACCACCAGGTGGTGCAGCACCACCAGCAGCCTGCCCGCACCCGACTCCGCAGCGAACCATACGAAGTCCGCCATGGTCCCGGCTTCCGGGTCGAGTCGCCCGACCGCCTTGTCCAGCTCCGCCTTCGCCGCCCGAAGCGAGGACGGCTCGTCCCACCGGCCGTCGCAGGGAACCCGGCGGATCAGGTCCGACGCCCGCACGGTGCCCGCCGGACGCACGACGAGGGAGAGCTCGTCGCCACGCACCAGCCGCGCGCGCAGAAGGTCGTGCCGGTCGAGCACGGCGTCCAGCGTCCCGGTCAATCCCCTCGCGTCGATCCCCGCTGGCAGCTCCAGCGCCAACGCCATCGCGAACCGGTCCAGCCCGCCGCCGTGCTCGAACACCTGCCGCGCCACCGGCTGCAACGGCATCGGGCCGACGCCACCGCCCTCGCCCTCCGCGAGCGCGGGCACCTGGTCCCGGCGGGCGGAGGCCACCTCGGCCAGCCGGGCCGCTGTGCGGCACTCGAAGATCTCCCGCGTGGTGAGATCCAGGCCGCGTGCCCGGGCACGTGCCACCACCTGGATCGACCGCAGGCTGTCTCCGCCCACCGCGAAGAAGTCGTCGTCGACGCCGATCCGATCCACGCCGAGCACGTCCGCGTACGACGCGGTGATGATCTCTTCGGCCTCGGTGCGCGGCTCCTGGTAGGCCTCGCCCCCGAACTCCGGTTCGGGCAGCGCCGACCGGTCCAGTTTGCCGGTCGGTCCGAGGGGCAGCCGGCCGAGAACGACGAATGCGGACGGCACCATGTAGTCGGGCAGCCGTGCCGCGACGAACCTGCGCAGCTCGGCTGCCGAAGCACCGGACTGCACATCCACGTCCCCGATACCACCGGCACCGTCGTCACCGACGGCTCCCTCGCCGGTGTGCACCACGTACGCAACGAGCCGCCGCCCGCCCGAGGGCGTCTCCCGGCTGACCACCACCGTCTCGCTGATCCCGGGGTGCAGCGCGCACGCCGCTTCGACCTCGGCCGTCTCGATGCGGAAGCCGCGCACCTTCACCTGGCCGTCGCTCCTGCCGACGCACTCCAGTTGACCGCGCGCGTTCCAGCGGGCCAGGTCGCCCGTGCGGTACATCCGCTCGCCCGCGGGGCCGAAGGGGTTCGCCACATAGCGCTCGGCGGTCAGGCCCGAGCGGCCGTGGTAGCCACGGCCGAGGCAGATCCCCGCCACGTACAGCTCACCGACCACGCCCTGCGGCACCGGAGCGAGTCCCGGACCCAGCACGTAGGCGCGCATGTTCCCCAGTGGGGTGCCGATCGGCGCGATCTCGCTCTCCGCCCATTCCTCGGACGCCGCGAGGGAGAACGAGGTGGCGTAGAAACTCTCGCTCTGGCCATAGCCGTTGACGACTTGCACGCCGGGCAGGGCCTCGCGCACCTGCCGCACCAGTCGGGCCGGGAGCACGTCACCCGCGAAGACGACCGTGCGTACATTGGGCGCCTTGTCCAGGTGGCCGACCAGTTCCCCGAGCACCGAGGGAACGGCGCTGATCACGTGGCCGTCCCAGGTGTCCCGTTCCGCGAGCGCCAGCGCGTTCGGCACCACCTCGACCGTGCCGCCGGTGGACAGGGTGGTCAGCAGCTCGAAGACCGAGACGTCGAAGTTCACCGAGGTGCCGGCCAGCATCCGCCAGCCGGGCGGCGCGTCCAGGACGCGCACCAGCTCCCGCACCCCGTTGACGACGTTGCGGTGGGTGATCGCCGCGCCTTTCGGCTTGCCCGTGGAGCCGGAGGTGTACATGACGTACGCCAGGTTGTCCGGATCCAACGGCGAGAGCCGGCCCGTGTCGTCCAGCGCCCCCTTGGGCGAGTCCCATGCCGCGATCTGGTCGAGGTTGACGAGCGAGATGTCGTTCCGCGGCAGGTCCTGCCACGTCTCGGTGTCGGTGACCGCGAAACGCGGAGCCGCTTCGGACAGCACGCTGTCCGCTCGCCCGCTGAGGTACTGCGGGTCCATCGGCAGGTATCCGGCACCGGACTTGAGGATCCCGAGCAGGCCGACCAC
The DNA here is from genome assembly GCF_027270795.1 of Streptomyces sp. ActVer. NCBI lineage: Bacteria > Bacillati > Actinomycetota > Actinomycetes > Kitasatosporales > Streptomycetaceae > Streptomyces > Streptomyces sp. ActVer. The sequence continues at coordinate 16,280 of NZ_JAPWHT010000159.1, read as the reverse complement.
CAGGTGGTCCGTGCGCGGCAGGGCCAGCACCACAAGGTCGTCCGGCCCGGCACCATGCCGGACCAGCTCCCACCCGACGCTGTTCGCCCGGTCGTCGAGCTCCCGGTAGGTCAGCGTCCGGTCGTCGCACACGATCGCCGGGGCGTCCGGAGTCCTGGCCACCTGGGCTTCGAACAGCTCCGGAATCGTCAGCTCGGCCACCGCTGTGGCGGTGTCGTTGAACCGGTTGAGCAGGCGGTCCCGCTCAGCCGCGTCGAGCACGTCGAGGCCGGCGATCCTGCTCCCCGAGTCGGCCACGAGCCGGCTCAGCACCCGCACGAATCGGTTCGCGAGTCCCTCTACCGTTTCCCTGTCGAACAGGTCGGTGGCGTACTCCAGGTAACCCCCCGCCCCGCCCGAGCCGTTCGGAAGCATGTTGAAGAACAGGTCGAACTTGGCCGTACCGGTCTCGAGTTCCTCGGCCTCGACCTCGAGGCCCGGGAGTTCCAGATCCCCGAGCGGCTCCTGCCAGGCGAGCATCACCTGGAAGAGCGGGTGATAGGCGGTGGACCGGTCCGGGTTCAGCAGCTCGACCAACCGCTCGAAGGGCACGTCCTGGTTGTCGTACGCGGCGAGGGACCGGTCACGCACCCGCTGGAGCAGTTGGAGGAAGGTCGGGTTCCCGGAGAGGTCGACGCGCAGTACCCAGGTGTTGGCGAAGAACCCGACGAGGTCGCGCAGGTCCTCGTCGGTGCGACCCGCGATCGGCGCGCCGAGGGGCACGTCGTCACCGCATCCGAGGTGGTGCAGGAGCACCGCGAGCGCCGAGTGCATGACCATCGACACCGTGATGTCCTGTTCCTGGGCCAGCTTCTCCACCGCCCCGAGCAGGTCGGAGTCGATCGACAACTCGACCAGATCGCCGCGGTGGCTCATCGCCCTCGGACGCGGACGGTCCGTCGGCATGGCCAGAGGCTGCGTGAGATCGGCCAAGGTCTCGCGCCAGTACGCCAGTTGTCCGGCTGCCAGGCTGTCCGGATCGGACTCGTCACCGAGCACGTCCCGCTGCCACAGCGTGTAGTCCGCGTACTGCACCGGGAGCGGCTCCCATTCCGGGGTCCTGCCCTGCATGCGGGCGGAAAAGGCCGCGGCGAGATCGCGGAGCAGCAGCCCGAGGGATTCCCCGTCCAAGGCGATGTGGTGCACCACCAGTACCAGGGTGTGCTCGCGCGGTCCGCACCGCATGAGACTGGCGCGGATCGGCACGTCGGCGGCCAGGTCGAAGGGGGCGGTGGCCACCTCGTCGACCGCCGCCACCCGCTCCTCCTCGCGAAGCTCGACGACCTGCAGATCGAACGGCTCCTGACCGGATGGCAGCACCTGCTGGTGCGGGACGCCGTCCTCGTCCTCGACGATCACCGTTCGGAGAATCTCGTGACGGTCGATGACATCGCGGAGCGCCGACTCCAGAGCGCTCACGCTCAGCTCACCGGTCATCCGCAGGGCGAAAGCAGCGTTGTAGGTCGGTGACGGGCCTTCGAACCGGTCCACGAACCACAGTCGGCGCTGCGCGAACGACAACGGGATCATTCTCTGTCTCCAAATCGGCAGAACCACCAGGGAGCCATCCGCCACTCAGCTCTGATCGAGTACCGCCAAGAGCTGGTCGTTGTAGAAGTCGTCGAAGGAGCACGCACCCGACAGCGTCGAGAAATAACGGTCGATCAACTCCTGGTGACCGACCAGGCTCCGCAACATCTCCGCCCGTCCCTCGGGCTTGAGTTCGGCCACATTGAGCGCGCCCTGGTAGAAGTTGAGGAAGACGTCGGTCAGGTCGTTCTCGTAGCGCTTCAGCGCCGCCTTGAGCGCGGCGTCGTCGTGCAGTCCGTCCCCGATGTGCTCGGTGAGCGACTGGGCCTGCATGAAGGCGTCGGTGATACCGCGGGCGGTAATGGAGTCCTTGTGGTGCACCGCGTCACCGAGCAACACCCACCCGGGCCCGTAGGCTTTGCGGAAGTAGTTCTCCTGGTGCCCCGTGCCGTACAGCTGCTCCACGCGCCGGCCCGCCGACATCCGCTCGTACAACTCGGGTGTCGTCGTGCGAACGGCTTCGAGGAAGGCGGGTTCCACCGCGGTGCGGACGTCGGAGAACTCGCTCTGCGGGAAGTAGGCCATGATCAGCTTGAGGTCGTCGTTGGTGGGGATGACACCGACCCAGCGCCCCGGCCGCTCGTACAACTCGAAGTGCGCCGGAACCCCGGCCCAGTAGGTGTAGTAGGTGCAGGTCATCCGCGGGTGCTCGACGACGTTCGGCGCACCGACCTTGCGGGCCACCAGCGATCGCATGCCGTCCGCGCCGACGACCAGCCGCGCCCGTTCCGTCGCCTCGGTTCCGCCTGGCGTCGTGTACCGCACCCCGACGACCCGGCCGTCCTCGAACAGCAGTTCGTTGACCGCGCAGGACTCCCGGAACTCGACACCGGACGCCACGGCACCGCTCGCGAGGATCGGGTCGAGCACGAACCGCCTCGGCGCGTACGTGGTCCGGTGGCCGTCGACCGGCAGAGAGAAGCCGTCCAGCCGGACACCGGGCGCCTCATAGCTCTGATGGTTGATCGGCAGGCAGCCCGCGGCGCGGAGCTCGTCGAGCAACCCCCATCGGTCGAGCAGCGCCACACCCGGCTGGTGGATGTAGTGCGAGGACAGCGTGTCCTGCGGGAACCGTGCTTTCTCCAGGAGCAGGACGCGATACCCCTGCTGAGCGAACAACATGGCCGCCGGCGAACCCGCGCAACGGGCACCAATGACAACTACGTCGTACATGGCCCTCTCTTACTATTGGGTTACCGTGCCCAGGGATTCGATATACGCAGAAATCGATGCCACCGTCGGATTGAGGAACATCTGATCCACCGGGACTTCGACGCCCAACTCCTCGATGAAAGCCCCCTGGATATTGGCCAGAATCACAGACTGGCCGCCCAGAGAGAAGAAGTCGTCGTCGATCGATATGTCATCACGCTGGAGTTCCCGGCACCAGATGGCGAGCACCCCGTCGACAATCATCACAGTCCTCTCGTTTGTCATCAAGGTCCGTCGACTATGCCGTCGTTGTACTGCCGGCGCATTGGTTCCTGAACTCGTCGGCCAGTGCCGCACGGTCCGCTTTCCCGTGCGGGCTCAACGGAATCCGCGGGATATTGACGAACCTGGCCGGGACCATGTTCCGCGGCAACGACTCGAGGAGACGGGTGCGCACGTCCTTCTCGGCGAGATCGTCGCCCTCCGGGACCATGAACGCGATCAGCTCGGTCTCGCCGGAGTCGGTGTGGCCGACCACCACGACGGCCTGCCGCACCCCGGCCAGCCTGCCGAGCGCGCGCTCGATGTCGGTGGGGTCGATGCGCATGCCCCGCACCTTCACCTGCGCGTCCATCCGGCCGGCGACGACAAGGTCACCGGCCTCGTTCACATGGCCGCGGTCGCCCGTGCGGTACAGCCGGCGCGGCACGCCGTCGACCACGACCGTCGTGAACCGCTCGGACTCGGGACCCGTGCCGCCCGGATAACCCGCGCCGACGCTGGTCCCGGAGATGCAGATCTCCCCGTACTCCCCCGCCCCGACACCGCGCATCCGTTCGTCGAGGATGTGGATGTCGGTGTTGTGGGCCGGCCTGCCGACCGGTGCGACGTCGTGTTCCCCGGGCCGGTAGTCGGCGAGGTCGAACGACGTCGCGACGTCCGTGCACTCTGCGACGCCGTACTGGTGCAGGAGCGTGCAGGTGTTTCCCTCGCGCCAGGCCCAGTCCGTAAGCCGTTCGACCTGCAGGGGTTCGCCGCCGAACAGTATGTAGTCGAGCCGGGTGAGCGCGTCGCCGCCCCGCGCGGTCTCCCAGTCCACCAGCAGGTACAGCGTGCTGGAGGCGCAGTTCACCACACGTATCTCGTGCTGGGTCAGCATGCGGTAGGTCATCGCCGCGTCGAAGTTCCGGCTCATCATCAGGTACTGGGTGGCACCGTAGAACAACGGCATCATCAGGCTGCGTTGGGAGAGGTCGAAGCCGAACGCGCTGACGACCAGGTTGTGCGACCCGGTATGCAGGCCGTACTCGAGCGTCAGCCAGTTCAAAAGGTTGAACCAGCCCTCGTGCCGCACCTCGGTCACCTTCGGCATACCGGTCGACCCGGACGTGAAGACCGCGTAGCACACGTCGTCCCCGGTGACCGGAACGTCAGGTTCGGTCACCGGGAGACCTGCCAGGTGACCGGACAACTGCCCCAGATCGATGACCTCGACGACCGCCGACTCGACCAGCCCGGCCGTCGCCGGGGAGGCCACGATCAAGGCGAGATCGGGGACCTGCCCCAACAGCAACTGGAGCCGGGCCGCAGGATAGGACGGGTCGAACGGTACGTAGGCCGCGCCCGCTTTCAGCGTCCCGAGGATGGCGACGACCATGTCGATCGAGTAGTCGAGGCAGACGCCGACCTTCGTACCTCGGCCGTGTCCGCGCGCGGTGAGGAAGTGCGCAAACCGGTTGGCCTGCGCGTTCAGTTGTGCGTAGGTCATCTGCTGTCCGGCGCAGAAGACGGCGACGGCGTCGGGGGTGGCGCCCGCGTGCGCCTCGAACTGCTTGTGGACGACGGGCGGCGAGGGCAGGGCGACCCGCTTTCCCTGGAGGATCATCAACTGACTCCGATGTGACGGGTGTCCGATCGGGCAAGTAGCCGGCGCACCACGGGAACGGGGCTGTTCGGCGCTTCTGGGTGTGCGCCTCTAGGCGGTGCGCCGATCGGCGGCGTCGAGCACTTGGGTCACCCGCTTGTCGACGGGCAGGCCGTGCGCGGCGGCCGCTTTCGAGTAGTAGTCCCGTTGGCCGGCCGACAGCTCGACGGTGAGGGTGGTCACCCTTCGCCGAGGCTTGTCGGCGGCCACCGACTCGGCCGGGTGTGGCACCTCTCGCTCGTCGTTACCGCTGCTCGTGGGGATGTCGATCTGCTGGCGCTGCTCGGCCGGGCCGGCGCGAACCGCCCTGCGCAGTTCGTTGCGCGACCACATCTGCTGTTCGGCTTTGCGCAGCCAGTAGTCCTGCTCCGGAGGCGACAAGCGGGCCTCCTCGGCGGGGTGGGCGAAGCTGAGGCTGTCCCGCCTGCGGTGGCGCTCGAACCGCCGGGCCGCCCAGGCGTAGTTGCGCAGAGTCTGGTGGTCGAGCCCTGTTCTCTCGATCGCCTCCCGGTGGCGCCGCAACCCGTAGGTGGTCTCTCCGAAGATCAACCAGTCGGCGAGCCACCACGCCGAGGAGTTCGTGAACTCGCGCAGACCGGCCCCGATCCGCTCCCAGGACCGCTCCGACAGGTCCTGCGGGAAGACCATCCCTCTCTTCTGCACCTGCGCTTGATTCCCCACGAGGGGCAGAACCGGATCGCGCTGCGCGGCCTCAGCACGGGTGCCCATCAGGCCCGTCTCGCGACTGCCCACGGTCCTCACAGAACGCCCCCCACAACCTTCATTCGCATCGACATCTCCGGGGAATCAGACCGGCGTTCAGTCCGCGGCCATGGCCTCCCGCAGGCTCTTCGGGCGCAGGTCGGTCCAGTTCTGCTCGACGTACTCCAGGCACTCGGCCCTGTCCGCCTCGCCGAAGACCACTCGCCAGCCCTCGGGCACCTCGGCGAATACAGGCCATAGGGAGTGCTGGTCCTCGTCGTTGACCACGACGTAGAAGCGGCCGTTCTCGTCATCGAAGGGGTTCGTGCTCACTGCCACCGTCCTTATCCGTCACGGAGTGACTCGGGATGGGAAAACGGGATGACTCAAGATAGGGAATCGCCAGGGCCGGGCGAGTTCACCGATCGACGTTGTCCTGTCGACGGGACACCCGGCATCCGCCGTCACCTTGGGAGACTGATGCCACCGTACGGGAACGTAAGACTCGACCGTCAATGCCACGAGAGCGGAAGAATCGCTGAACTCCCGGTCGTCCGCCCGAGCCTGTAGCCCACTGGGGTTCTGTGCCACCATGGCCGAGCGGTAACCCGCGAATGGGCCTGCTCGAATTCGGGTTCAGCCAATCTCCTCGCGCCGAGGCGATCGAGAGCGCGCGCAGTCAATTTGCACGACGAAAGAATGCTCATCGACGAACCTGCGACTGGTGATCAATGGCATTGAAGGCAGAATCCGAGTACGCGACAAATCCGGACAGCGACACACGACGGTCGCTGTTGCGCCACATGCTGGTGGCGAGAGGAATCGACGAGGAGGCCCGTCAGCTCCACAAGCAGGGCACGCTCGATCTCTGGCCGTCCTGCCAGGGGCAGGAGGCCGCGCAGGTGGGCTCCGCGCTCGCCGTGGGCCCGGCCCCGACCGTCTTTCCCAGTTACCGCGAGCACGCGGTCGCCCTGCTGCGTGGTGTGACTCCGGACGAACTGTTCGCACAGTGGGCCGGCCGCACGTTCTGCGGATGGGACCCGCGCCGGGTGCGGTTCCTCCCCTACACGATGGTCCTGGCCGCACAGACACTGCACGCTGTCGGCTACTCGATCGGACAGCGACTGCAGGGTCTTGAGGACTTCGTCGTCGTGTACATAGGCGACGGCGCCACCAGCGAGGGCGACATGTCGGAGGCGATGAACCTCGCAGCCGTGGAGTCGGCGGCCGTGCTGTTCGTGTGCCAGAACAACGGCTGGGCCATCTCGAAACCGGCCGAGGAGCAGATGCGCACCTCGGTGGCCGAGCGGGCCCGGGGTTTCGGGATCGAGTCCGCCCGGGTCCCGGGCCAGGACCCGGAAACCGTCTACTCGTCCTGCTCCCGGGCCGCCGCCCATGTCCGCGGGGAGCGGGCGCCCTACCTCGTCGAGATCCAGGTCGGGCGCATCCACGGTCACTCCACCTCCGACGCCCAGGAGGTGTACCGCACCCTCGACGACATCGCGCGGACCCGGGCCGAGGACCCCGTGCCCGCTTACGCGGCCCGGCTGAGCGGCCTGGGCCTGGTGGACACCGCGTGGTTCGACGCCGTCGACGAGGAAGTGCGGGAGTTGCGCGAGCGGTTGACTAAGGAGTACGCGTGATGAGCACCGTACGGTCCGCCAGTCTGGCGGAGTCGATCAACACAGCCCTCGCCGACCTGCTCGAACAGGAACCGAGACTGCTGCTGCTCGGCGAGGACATCGGACGCCTGGGCGGCGTGTTCCGGGTGACCCGAGGACTGCAGGAGCGCTTCGGCAGGGACCGGGTGCGCGACGCGCTGCTCGCCGAGTCCACCATCGTCGGCCAGGCCGTCGGCATGGCGATGAGCGGACTGGTGCCGGTCTGTGAGATCCAGTTCGACGGGTTCACCTATCCCGCGGTGAACCAGCTGGTGACCCAGGCGGCCAGGATCGGCGGCCGGTGGAACGGACAGGTCAGCCCGAGCCTGGTGGTACGGATCCCGACCGGCGGCGGGTTCCGGGGCGTCGAGCACCACAGCGAGTCCAACGAGGCGCTCTTCGCCCGCGTCCCAGGGATCTCGGTGGCGTGCCCCTCCACCGGCGAGGACGCCGACCAGATCCTGCGGTACGCGGTGACGCTCGGCTCGCCCGTGGTGATGTACGAGCCGATCCGCCTGTACTGGCAGCGGAACACCCCCGCCCGGGACCCCGAGCCGGCTCGGTCGCCGACCGCGGCCCGGGTGGTGCGGCGGGGCACCGACCTGACGATCGCCACGTACGGCGCGATCACCCACGAAGTGCTGGAAGCGGCGCATGCTCTCGACCCCGATGTCGACGTGGAGGTGGTGGACCTGCGCTGGGTGGCCCCGCTCGACATGGACACGGTCCTCCGGTCCGTCGCCCGCACCGGCCGGCTGCTGATCGTGCACGAGGGGTCGAAGGACGTCGGCATCGGTGCCGAGATCGCCGCGGCAGTGGCCGAGCGGGGCTTCGACGCGCTCCGGGGACCAGTCCGCCGACTGGCGCCCGACCGCCGTGCCTATCCCCCGGCGGATTTCGAGAAGGGCTACCTGATCGGTGTGCAGGAGATCAAGGACGAGGTGCTGGTGATGACGAAGTGAGCGACTCCCCCGTGGACATGCACGTTCCCGGCTTCGGCCACGGCCTCGGCGAGGCCCTGCTCATCGAGTGGGTCGCCGGCGTCGGCGACCGGGTCGAGCGGGGAGACGCCATCGCGGTCGTCGAGACCGACAAGGCCAGCACGGAGATCGTGGCGGAGCGCGAAGGACGGGTCACGGCCCACTGTGCGACGGCCGGCGAGATCCTCAAGTCCGGTGAGCTGCTGTACCAGTTGACGGCCGACTAGCCTCCGCGCGCACCCGGGCCCCGACGAGCCAGTCACTTGAACGGAGAAACGGAGAGGGAACATGAGCGACATCGAAAGCCGTATCGCGGACACCATGCTGGCCAAACTGCGCGAGTACGACCCCTCGTTGGGCCCGGACGACCTCACCCGGCCGATCGCCGACCTCGACCTCGACTCCCTCGACCTGGTCGAGCTGCACCAGCAACTGGAGCGCGAGCTCCAGGTCAAGGGCGACCTGAAGGAGACCGCGGGCTTCGCGTTCCTGGACGACTTCAGCGCCTACTTCATGAAGCTGGCGAGCCGGGGATGAGCGCGGGCATCGTCGACATCGCCACCGCGAAGCCGGGCCGGACGATCGACAACGACCACTTCGCGTCGATCGGTCTCACCGACGCGTGGATCCGGCGCCGCAGCGGCATCGGCGCCCGCTCCTGGCTGCCGGACGAGACCCCGCTGGCGGAGGTGGCGGCGGAGGCGTGCGCGCCGGTCGTCACCAGGATGGACGCCTCGTCCTCGATCGACGCACTGATCGTCGTCAGCACTTCGGTGCGGCAGCGCATCCCGGGTATCGCGCAGAAGGTGGCCCAACTCGCCGGGCTGCGGCCCTCGGTGCTGGCCTTCGACATGAACGCGGCCTGCTGCGGCTTCGTCTACGGGCTGGTGACGGGGCTCTCGCTCTGCGAGGCCGGACAGGCTCGGTCGGTCCTGGTGTGCTCGGTGGAGGCCATGTCCCGGCTGGTGGACCGCACGGACCGGCAGACGGCGTGCCTCTTCGGCGACGGCTCCGCGGCCGTCCTGCTCGAGGACCGCGAGGAGTTCGCGGGCTTCTGCCGCGTCGCCGGCTGCGACGGCTCCCAGGAGGGGCTCATGCGGGAGACCGACGCGGGCGGCATCCATCTCGACGGGATGCAGGTGTACGACCGTGCCGTGCGCCGGATGTCGGAGTCGGCGCAGTACCTCTTCGACCACGGCCCCGCGCCGACCGTCGTGATCGGCCACCAGGCGAACAGCCGCATCCTGGAACAGGTCCGCAGGTTCACCGCCCATCTCGGCGTGCCCTTCGTGAACCGCATCGAGAACTCCGGGAACACGTCGTCCGCCTCGATCCCGCTGGCCTTCGCCGCGGAACTGGACGCCGGTTCCCTGCCCGCCGCGGGACGGCTCGGGGCTGTGGCCTATGGCGCCGGTGAGGCGTGGGGCGGTGTCTCGGTGGACTACCGGGTGCCGAAGGTCACGGCCCCCTGACCGCATCGGACGCCGGGAACGTACTCGATCACAGGAGGTTGTCATCCACTCACCAGAAGCCTGGGTCCTGCGCTCCGGTGCGATGACCGGCCGGCACGACGGCGGGGTCGGAGGCGCGCTGCGACGCGATCGGTTCACCTTCGGCCCGCTGGAGGAGGGTGAGGCGCTGGTGGAGCCGATCCTCGGCTCCTGGGAGGCCAACATGGACCACGCGCTGGCCCGTTCACCGATCGACGTGTGCAGCAGCCGCGGTGAGGACACGGTGGTCCTCGGCAATCTGGGCGTGGTGCGCGTACTCGACGTGAACGCAGGCAGCCGGGATGTCCGGGTCCGGGAAGGGGACCTGTGTCTGCTCCTGCCGTTCGGCAGGCTCGACCGCTTCGACTACGCCGAACTCGCCTACGCCTACGACTGCCCCGGCACCATCGGCCTGCTGGCCAAGCGCTCGAAGATGGACGTACGTCTGCTCCTGCCGGTCCCGGACGGCACGGCGTACTCGCTGCCCCAGTGGGCCACGTACGGGCGGTACTTCACCGCCTGGGACAACTGGCAGAAGGCGTACGGGTGTTGGCGGACGCAGGTGGCCGACGACGATCCGGCGAACCACCTGGTGTTCGGGTGGGGCGGCGGCGTGGCCTTCGCCGAGCTGACGCTGGCCAAGCGGGCCGGATTCCGGGTGGCGATGGCGGCGGGCTCGGACGAGCGTGTCGCCTTCCTGCAGGAGAACGGCATCACTCCGGTGGACCGCCGCCGGTTCCCCGGCCTCTCGCTGCCCAACCGGCAGGAACGAGCGGACAGGGACTGGCACCAGCGGCGCCGGGCGTCCGTCGAGGACTTCCACGGGCTCGTCAACGAACTCAGCGACGGCCACGGAGTCGCCATCTTCGTGGACAACATCGGCGAGCCCCTGTACGACGTCACCTTGGCCGCACTGGCCCGCGAGGGGGTCGTCACCACGTGCGGCTGGAAGGCGGGGATGCGCCTGTCGCAGTTGCGAGGGGCCGAGTGCATCAGCCGGCACATCCATGTGAACACGCACGTGTGGCGACTGCCTGACTCACCTGGCATCCGGGACTTCCAGGAGACCGAGGGCTGGATCGCGCCGAAAGGGTCGGACGTGATCTACGACTTCGACCGGGTACCCGAGCTGGCCGACGACTACGCGAGCGGCAGGATCGGTTCGTACTTCCCGATGTACCGCGTGAACCCGCTCTGACCGGCCCCGACGGGGTAAAGCCAGGGCCTCGGTGGTCCAGGCACCTCGCACCGGGCGCTCTGCATGAGCCCCACCCTGTCCCGCCGCCGGGACAGGGCTGGTCCGATGGCGGCACGCCTCGTCCCCGCACCAGAGTTGCCTTGACCGACTGATCCACTTCCGTGAACGTGCAAGCGATCCGACGACGTTCGAGACGCAGAGGATATGAGGGGAAACGACGTGGGACACACCGACATGGACACGGACGTGGTGATCGCGGGCGCCGGGCCGACAGGCCTGATGCTCGCCTGCGAGCTGCGGCTGGCGGGCGTCGACGTGGTGGTGGTCGAGCAACTCGCGCAGCGGACGGGCGAGTCACGAGCCGGCGGGATACACTCCCGCACCTTGGAGTTGCTGGACCAGCGCGGAATCCTGGATCGCTTCCTGGCGGCCGGCAACCTGACACCGGTGGGCCACTTCTCCGGACTCTGGCTCGACTTCGACGGGTTCGAGTCCAGGCACGCCCTCCCCCTCATGATCCTTCAGTCCACCATCGAGCGGCTGCTGGAGGAGTGGGCTGCCGAGCTCGGTGTGCGGGTGCGCTGGTCGTCCGAGGTGAGGGGGATCCGCCAGGACGAGGACGGCGTGACGGTCGAACTGGGGACGGCGGAGGCCGCGCCTGCGACACTGCGCGCCCGCTACGCCGTGGGCTGCGACGGCGGGCGCAGCACGGTCAGGAAGCTGTCGGGCATCGACTTCCCCGGCACCCCGGCGACGATGACCGCGCTGCTCGGAGACGTCGAACTCCCCGAGCTGCCCGAGGAGTTCATCTTCATGCGGCGCTGCCAGGGCGGCCACTACTCGGCCCTCGCCCTGGAGCCGGGCTGGTACCGGGTGATCACGTCCGAGTACGACCACGTCGCGGACCGCGATGACTCCGCGACGTTCGAGCAGCTCCGGGAGTCGCTGATCAGGCTCGCCGGCACCGACTTCGGCATGCACAGCCCCAGATGGATCTCCAGGTTCGGCGACGCCGCACGGCAGGCCGCTCGGTACCGGGAGGGCCGGGTGCTCCTCGCGGGCGACGCGGCGCACATCCACTACCCGGCCGGCGGGCAAGGGCTGAACATAGGGGTGCAGGATGCGGTGAACCTCGGCTGGAAGCTCGCTTCGGTGGTGCGCGGCGAGGCGCCGGAGAGCCTGCTGGACAGCTACCACACCGAACGCCACCCCGTCGGGGAACGCCTTCTGCACAACACCCGGGCGCAGTCGGCCCTGGCCCGTCCCGGCGCGCAGATGGACGCGCTGCGCGAGGTGTTCGGCTCGCTCATCGCGTTCGACGACGTCAACCGCTATCTGCGCGGCATGATCACCGCACTGGACGTCCGGTACCCGGCCGACAGCGACCATCCGCTTGCGGGCCGCCGGGTCCCCGACGCCGACCTCAAGACGCCTGACGCCGCCACCCGCATCTACGAACTGCTGCACCCCGCCCGCCCCGTGCTGCTCGACCTGCGCGGCAACGACGAGGTGGCGGCCGCCGCCGAGGGCTGGGCCGATCGTGTCGACCTCGTCGAGGCGCGAAGCGAGGACGACCACTGGCCCGTCCCTGCCATCGGCGAGATCCCCGCTCCCGCCGCGCTCCTCATCCGCCCCGACGGCCATGTCGCCTGGGCGTCCGCCGCCGACGGTGCGCCCGACACCTCCGCGCTCCAAACCGCCCTCGCCACCTGGTTCGGCGCAGCCCTGCAGCGGTGAGACACCGACCGAAACGACCGGTGCACCAGACGCTGTTGGTCAGCTTCAGGCGCTCGTGCGACAGCGGCCGCGGAGAACTCGGCCGTGGTCTTCAAGGCCGCCGTTGTCGTGTGGGGTGCGCACGGACGTCAGTGCAGCCGAGCAGGTCTGGCGAGATCCCGGTGGAGACGATCCGGGGGCGCGGGCCACGTTCCCGAAGGGAGTTCGGCGACAGAGCCCGGGACGAGCCGGGGTCGCTGCTCGACGAACGGAAGCTGTTCCGGAGCCAAGGGACCGCCTGGTGGCGGATGCGGGACGACAGGTGCCGGACGGCATCCTGGCCACGGCCAGGGCGAAGGCCTGCTCAAAACGCGGGCTCGGGGCAGGACCGACTCCATCCACGCGGTGTCGCCGGCCCAACAGCGACATGAAGTCTCCGCCCCAATCAACAGACGCCGATGATGATATCCGTACGCACCTCACAGGCAGCGATCGATGCAATCGACCTACTGTCCCGGCCACAGGACAGGGCCGTCCGGACTGAATTCCCGTCCCGGGAATCTCGCATTCAAGGTCATGCCATACGACGCACCACAGAATCGAACCACAGTCCGCAGTTGAGCGAGGGAAGGGGACCCGAGTGCAGCAGAGCAGCAACGGCGGCGGAACCAATCAGAAGCGACGCGCCCGGACACGGCACTACCTCATGTGCGAACCAACGTTCTTCAACGTCTCCTATTCCATAAACCCGTGGATGAACCCTTCACGCCCCACCTCCACGGAGCGTGGACTCGCCCAGTGGAAAACGCTGCACGACCTGCTGGCCGAACTGGGTCACACAGTTGAGCTGGTAGAGCCCGTCGCCGGACTGCCGGACATGGTGTATTCCGCCAACGGTGCGACGGTCATAGGCGGCCGTGCGCTGGTTGCCCGTTTCCGTTACGAGCAGCGCGTGGACGAGTCGACGGCCTATCTGGAATGGTTCCGAGTGCGCGGCTGGGAAGCGCGACAGGCCGAGTACGTCAACGAAGGCGAGGGGGACTTCCTGTACACGGGCGACGTCGTCCTGGCCGGCAGCGGATTCCGCAGTGAGCCGAAGGCGCACGACGAAATGCGAGAGTTCTTCGGAAAGCCCGTGCTCGGCTTGAAACTGGTCGATGAAAGGTACTACCACCTCGACACAGCAATTGCTGTGCTGGACACCAACGAGATCATGTACAACCCCGAAGCGTTCTCGCCGCGGAGCAGGGCACTGCTCGCAGAGCGGTTTCCGGACGCCATCCTGGCGGACGCTTCCGACGCAGCGGTATTCGGTCTCAACGCCGTGTCCGACGGCCTCCATGTCGTCATCCCCCAACAGACCGAGCGACTGCCGGACCAGCTCCGGGAACGTGGCTTCGTACCCATCGGCATCGACATGACCGAACTGCTCAAAGGCGGCGGCGGGGCCAAGTGCTGCACCCTGGAACTCCGTGCGGACCACTGAGAAAGGGCCGCACCGGCAGCTGTGAAGGCTCTCCCACCCACACACTGAACACAGCCGTCGGGCCTTCATTCGGAGTCCTGGACACGGGCCTCGCGGCTCGGGTCACGGCAGTTGATGTTGCGGCGGGTGCCTTCTATCTGGGCACGTGTGCGGACCGACTGTTCCGCACCGCCCAGGATGCCGGCCGGCCCGGCGTGCGTCTGTACGTCGATCTCCGGCAGGTCCTCGCCCGCAACTTCCCCGCCAGGCCGAGGCGGCGCACGCGTCGGGGGTCACGTCGGTCGTGGTGGCCACCCTCGTCGTCCAGGGTTTCACCCTCGCCCCCGTCGTCCGCCGCTCCGGCATCGCCCTCCAACCCGACCACACGGAACGGGAGGAAGCCGAGGCCCGCTGCAGCCTGGCGAACGCGGGACTGAGCCGGCTGGACGAGATCGCCGATCTGGAAGCCGTCCCGGACGTCGTCGTCGACCGCCTGCGCCGCGGGCTCGCGGCCCGCCCCGACGACGCCCGCGACCGACTGACCCAAGCCGACGCCGACGGCACCCCGACCGAGTCCGCCGACCTCACCTACCGCCCACTGCGCCGCGACCTGATCACGGTCGAGGAGGCCGAACTCCAGCGCCTGTACGACGACCACCGCATCAGCGACACGACCCGCAGGCGCCTGCAACGCTCCCTGGACCTGGAGGAGGCCCGGCTGGCGGATGCCTGAGCGCTCCGCTCGACGAACCGTACGAACATAGCCTGCGGGGCCGTCAGCTGCTGGTCGCGTCCACGCGGCGAAGCGGCACATGCCACGGCTCCGAGCCCGTTACGGGACGCGGTGGCGCACCGCGGTTCGACGAGACCGCTCAGCAGGTGTCCGCCGCCGGAACGGCGCTCGCGCGACCGCCGCTCGCCTCGCGCACCGAACGCCGGGCTCAGCGAAACTCCGCGAACCGCGGCCGCAACCCCAGCAGTGTCAGGGCTCCGGCCGCGAGCAGCAGGCCGCCGGCCCACGGCAGCAGACCGGTCGCCTCGGCGCGGCCCGCCTGTACCGAGCCGGTGAAGTGCCGATGGTTGATGTCGGTCACCTGGTCCAACGCGGTCATCCACGCCGCGAAGTGCGCGTTGGACATGCTGGGCTCCCAGCTGATGCAGAACGCGACGGCCTCACGTTCCTTGCCCTGCGCGACCAGGGCTCGGATCTTCCGGTCGTCGCGTTCGTAGACCGCGTACGTCTCCACCGTCCTCTC
Organism: Streptomyces sp. ActVer; assembly: GCF_027270795.1. NCBI lineage: Bacteria > Bacillati > Actinomycetota > Actinomycetes > Kitasatosporales > Streptomycetaceae > Streptomyces > Streptomyces sp. ActVer. The sequence goes on along the minus strand of NZ_JAPWHT010000159.1, from coordinate 1,107 downwards.
GGCTGCGGCCCGCTCCCCGGTGAAGGTGATGTTGTCGAGTTCGCGCCGGACCTCACCGTTGAATTCAAGGGTGTTGTGGTCGGCCTGGTACGCCCGCCACGTCGTGGCGAGTTCGTCGTCGTACGTGGCGACAGTCGCGCCCGACATGCCGTACAGCTGCTGCGACTTGTCCAGGAACGCGCGCTCGTACTGGTCGCGACGCTCCGGAGCGAGGATGTAGCGGCTCTCGGCGGCGTACGCGTCGTAGGCGATCGCGCGGGCGCGGGAGAGTGCGACCACGGAGTCGAAGGCGTCGCGTCGGGCGCCGCGCAGGTGCTCGGAGGAGGTGGAGAGCGCCTGGGCGCCTAGGAGCACGGCCAGCAGGGCACAGACTGTGGCTGTCGCCGCCCCGGGGTTGAGGTTCCGGCGGAAGCGGCGAGCCAGGTACCACTGGAGGCCGCCGAGCGAGACGAGCAGCAGCGCACCGAGCACGATGACAGCGACGAGTTGGCCCGACAGAGCTGAACGGGCGCGTTCGTACCGCTGGTTGAACACACCGTCGTTGGAGTCCACCAACTGCCGTGCACCCGGCAGGAGTCGGCTCTGCAACAGATCGGTCGCCCCGCGGTAGTCGACGAGGGCGGCAGACTTTCCTCCGGTGCGGCCGTCGTTCTCCAGTGCCCGCCCGATCAGCTCCTGATACTCGGCGAACCCGTCCGTGAGGGACTCCACCGTGCGCTCGTCGGCGCGGTCGCCCTGGGAGGCGACGGCGAGAGTGCGCAGATCGTGGCCGATGGCACGGCGGGCGTCACCGAAGAAGCCGGTCGCCTTGGCGTACGGCGTCCTCAGGCGCCCCTTGCCTGCGTCGCCACTGGACAGGAGGATGTTCGCGGCCTGCGCGTCCATGTCGTTCAGGGCGAGGTCCAGGTCGGCGGCGCTGGTGGTGCGTGGTGCGTCGCGTCCCGCGACGGTGTCCCAGGTACCGGAGGCGGTCAGCCCGGCCCATACGAGCAGCAGGGCGAGAACGGTGGCGAGCGAGACCGTGGCCGCGCGCAGGAGACGCAGCCGCGCGGGCACGGTGGCCCAGTAACGGCGGCGCAGAGCGGCCCGCGCGGCCACGGCCCGACG
>NZ_JAPWHT010000158.1:0-20935 GCF_027270795.1 Streptomyces sp. ActVer | reverse complement strand
TGGTGGCGTGCGTGCGGGTTCGTCGTGGCTGGTCGCGCAGTCCCCCGCGCCCCCTTTCAGGGGCGCGGGGAACTGCGCAGTCTTTTACGGGTCAGACGTACCGCTTCAGTTCTCGGCGCGCCAGTGACCGCTGGTGGACCTCGTCCGGACCATCGGCGAGTTTCAAGGTGCGCGCGCCGGCCCAGAGTTCGGCGAGGGGGAAGTCCTGGCTGACTCCACCGGCGCCGTGCAGCTGGACCGCCTTGTCGATGATGTCGACGACCGTACGAGGCGTGGCGATCTTGATGGCCTGGATCTCGGTGTGAGCACCCTTGTTGCCGACCGTGTCCATCATCCAGGCCGTCTTGAGCACGAGCAGACGCAACTGCTCGACAGCCACCCGCGCGTCCGCGATCCAGTTGTGCACGACCCCCTGCTGGGCCAGCGACTTGCCGAACGCCGTACGGGACACCGCCCGTCGGCACATCAGCTCGATCGCCCGCTCGGCCATGCCGATCAGCCGCATGCAGTGGTGGATCCGGCCCGGCCCCAGCCGCGCCTGCGCGATGGCGAAGCCGCCGCCCTCCTCACCGATGAGGTTCGAGGCCGGAACCCGCGCCCCGTGGAACACCACCTCGGCGTGACCGCCGTGGGAGTGGTCCTCGTACCCGTACACCTGCATCGCACGACGTACCTCCACACCGGGCGTGTCCCGCGGCACCAGCACCATCGACTGCTGGCGGCGGATGTCCGACCCGTCGGGATCCGTCTTGCCCATCACGATGAAGATCTTGCAGTCCGGGTTCATCGCACCGGAGATGTACCACTTGCGGCCGGACACGACGTACTCGTCGCCGTCCCTCTCGATCAGCGTCGTGATGTTCGTGGCGTCGGACGAGGCCACCTCCGGCTCGGTCATCGCGAACGCCGAACGGATCTCACCGGCGAGCAGCGGCTCCAGCCACTGCTTCTTCTGCTGATCGTCGCCGAACTGCGTGAGCACCTCCATGTTGCCGGTGTCCGGCGCCGCGCAGTTCAGCGCGGTCGGCGCCAACTGCGGGGAACGGCCCGTGATTTCGGCGAGCGGCGCGTACTGGAGGTTCGTCAGCCCGGCCCCGTACTCGGAGTCCGGGAGGAAGAGGTTCCACAGGCCCTGGCGGCGGGCCTCCGCCTTCAACTCCTCCACCACGGCCGGGGTGTCCCACGGAGAGGCGAGCTGCTCGCGCTGCTCGTGAGCGACCGCCTCCGCCGGGTAGACGTACTCGTCCATGAAGGCGAGAAGCTTGGTGCGCAGCTCCTCGGTGCGTGCGTCGAATGCGAAGTCCATGGCCGGTCAGCCTTCCTGAAGAGTGGTCAGGCCGTGCTCGATGAAGACGGGAACCAGGTCGCCGATGCGGTCGAAGCCCGCGCCGACGGTCTGGCCGAGTGTGTAGCGGTAGTGGATGCCCTCCAGGATCACGGCGAGCTTGAACCACGCGAACGCCGTGTACCAGGAGACGGCGGACACGTCGCGCCCCGAGCGCGCGGCGTACCGCTCGATCAGCTCCGCCGGCTCCGGATGCCCGGCGGCCCTGGCCGTCGTGGAGACCGGCGAGTCGGGCATCCCGAGCGGGATGCTGTACATCACCAGCAGCCCCAGGTCGGTCAGCGGATCACCCAGCGTGGACATCTCCCAGTCGAGGATCGCCTTGATCTCGTCGTCCTCGCCGATCAGCACGTTGTCGAGGCGGTAGTCGCCGTGCACGACCGTGGCCGTGGGGGAGTGCGGCAGCTCGCGGCCCAGCGCTGCGTGCAGCTCGTCGATCCCTGCCAGGTCGCGGTTCCGGGAGGCGTCCAACTGCTTGCCCCAGCGCCGGAGTTGCCGGTCGAGGAAGCCCTCGGGGCGGCCGAAGTCGGCGAGGCCCACCTCGGCGGGGTCCACCGCGTGCAGCTCGACCAGCGTGTCCACCAGGCCGAGCACCGCGCCGCGCGTGCGCTCCGGGCCGAGCGGGGCGAGCTGCTCGGCGGTCCGGTAGGGCGTGCCCTCCACGAAGTCCATGACGTAGAACGGTGCGCCGAGCACCTCCACGTCTTCGCACAGCAGGCGTGTGCGTGGTACGGGTACGGCCGTCGGGTACAGCGCGCTGATCACCCGGTGCTCGCGCTTCATGTCGTGTGCGGTCGCCAGGACGTGGCCCAGCGGGGGGCGGCGTACCACCCACTTCGAGGTGCCGTCCGTCACCGCGTACGTGAGGTTCGACCGTCCGCCCTCGATCAGCCGGCCGGTCAACGGGCCGTCGACCAGTCCGGGCCGCTCGGCGTCGAGCAGGCCGCGCAGCCGGTCGAGATCGAGACCTGGCGGGTGGTCTGAACTCATCGTGTTTCCTCCGTACGCCGGAAATCGGGGCTTCCCCACATGATGCCGACCGGTCGGTATGCAGTCCAGTGCGGGGGCGAAACGTGATTGGCGTCTCGGTCGCGAAGAACCCCCCGAGTCGTCGGTTACGACTCGGGGGGTTCCTTCTTTCGTGCCCGGCGGTCGCCTAGTGGTCGTCCCAGTGCCCGTCGTGCTGGGCGTGGCGATGACCGTCATGAACGTAGTCCACGTGGTCGCCGTGCGTCACGGCCGGGTGTCCGCAGTCCTTGCCGTGCTCGTGGCTGTGTGCCGCGTGAGCCACGTGCCCGCCGGCTCGCACTCGTCCCAGTGCCCCGAGTGCTGCCGGTGCAGGTGCCCGTCGTGCGCGTAGTCGACGTGCGGTACCTCGGCGTGCCCGCAGTCCGGGCCGTGGGCGTGCTCGTGGGCGGTGTGTTCCTGGTGGAGGGTGGTCATGGTGCTCGCCTTCGGGGGGGGTGCGGAGTGTGACGCCGGTCAGGCTAGCCAGGTAAAAGCCGCATATCTGTACAAAATGGCATGCGTGTTGGCCGGATGCCTCGGGGGGGCGAGCGGGCGGGGCGCCTCAGAGGACCAGGGCCACCGCGCATGCCGCCAGTGCGACCGTGCAGAGAACGGCGGTGACGGCGTGCCTCGGTGTGAGCGTGGTTGGTTCGCCGCCTTCGGCCAGTACGCGGATCCTTCGGTGTGCCACGGCGAGGAATCCAAGCCACAGCCCGCAGGAGAGCGCGGCCACCGCGATGCCTGCCACGTCCGGCCCGTTGTTCAGCGCCGCCTTCACGGCCAGCACGGTCGCGACGGTCCCGGCCAGGGTCGTACGCCGCCATGCCAGCCGTGTGCGTTCCGGTTGCAGCCCGGGGTCCCGGTCGTCCTGGTGGGAGTCCATCACCCTTCCCAGCCGAACAGCACCACCACGACCATGGCGACGGCCACGATGGCCACGCCGATGCTCAGCAGTGCGGGAAACCGGGACACCGGGAGGTCCTCGCCTCTTCGCATCGCCTGCTCGCAGCGGACCCAGTGGTTCACGGCCCGTAGTGCGCAGAGCACGCCGGCGCCGAGCAGTCCGAGCGCCAGGCCGGCCCGCCAGGCCCACCGCAGGTCGGGAAGGAACTGGTCCACGGCGAAGCCGCCGCCGATCAGTGCGAGTGAGGTCCGCAGCCATGCCAGAAACGTCCGCTCGTTCGCGAGGGAGAAGCGGTAGTCCGGTGTGCGGCCGTCCTCCTTGATCCGCTCAGGTGCGAACCACAACTGGATGTTCCGCCTGAATTCGATCACCTGCAGGACCTTACCCATGGCCGGGGTGTCGCCTGTTGCCGGTGGGTGGGGCGGGGCCGTGCCGGTATGTCACGTTCGCGACTGCTGGGCGTACTGCCCTGAGTTTCATGGTGGGCGTTGCCGGCGGGAGCCGTACGTCGCGAACGTTGACATACCGGCACGGCGCCGCCCCGCGCGCGTCGGCGTCTGCGACCCGGTGGGGACCGACGGCCACCACCCCCGCCCCCTCCCACCCGGGGGCGCGGGGAACTGCGCGCTCGGCCGCGACGAGCCCGCGGATATACGCCGACCTCAGCCCTCTCCCACCCAGGGGCGCGGGGAACTGCGCGATCAGCCCCCACTTACCCGCAGGTGAGACTCAACCCCGTTCCCGCAAAGCCCGCAGCCGCGAATACGCTGCCAGGCCGTCCGGTACCCACTCCCACTCCGTCAAGCGGCGTCGGACCTCCGCCTCCGGGAGGAAGGCGTGCCAGGCGACCTCTTCGGCCTGGGGCTTCACCGGTAGCTCGCAGAGCACCTCGTAGACCGCCGACCACCAGGACTTCCCGGCTCCGTCGTCGTACAGGAACTTGAAGAGGAAGGTCGGGCGTGGGAGCCCGGAGACGCCTAGTTCCTCCTCGGCCTCCCGGAGCGCCGCTTCGTCGTACGTCTCGCCCGCGCCCACGACTCCGCCCACGAACACGTCGTACAGGGAGGGGAACACCAGCTTGGTCGGTGTGCGCCGGTGGATGAAGAGGCGGCCTTGGGCGTCCTTGACCTGGATGAACGCGCAGCGGTGCCGCATCCCCTGGGCGTATGCGTCTCCGCGCCTGGCCTGCCCTACGACCTCGTCGTGTTCGTCGACGATGTCCAGGATCTCGTCGGCCGAACTCATACCTGGACCCGGACTCGTTCCTTGGGTGCCGCGCCGCTCGGCATCGCGGGGTGCATGCCCAGCAGCACTACGCCGACCACGATCCCGGCGAGGCCCAGGACCTCCCAGGTCAGAGCGCCCGCGTCGGTGCGGAGCCGGTCTCCGAGGAAGCCCACTCCGCAGGCGATACCGGCGAGCGGCTGCGCGGCGGTGAGTGCGGGCAGTGACATTCGCAGGGGTGCCGTCTCGAACGCGCTCTGGACCAGTACGAGCCCCGTGATTCCGAGCGCTATGACCCCGTAGACCTGCCATCCCGTGGCCAGCGCGATCCAGTCGCCGTCGGAGAAGCGCTGGCCGCTCACGCGGGTGAGGGCGTCCTGGACGCCGTAGAGGAGTCCGGCGGCCACACCGAGGAGTACCGGTCCGGCGCTCAGCAGGGATCGCTTGGCGTAGGTGGTGAGGAGCAGGGCGAGTCCCAGTACCACGCCGATGATCAGCCACTGGCGGAACGGGTCCGTGCGGGCGTCGCCGCCCTGGGGCTGGCCGGCCACGATGAACGCCGTCACGCCGCCCGCCAGCAGGAGGAGTCCGGCCCAGCCCTGTCGTCCGAGCGGCTGTCGGGTCTGTCGGCGGGAGAGTACGAGTGCAAATACCAGGTTCGTCGCAAGCAGTGGTTCGACGAGGGAGATCTCGCCGTTCGCGAGGGCGATCGCGCCGAGCACCATGCCGACGACCATCAGTCCGATGCCGCCCAGCCAGCGAGGCACCCGCACCAGGTCGAGGAGCAGGCGGGGGGAGAGGAAGTCGCGCAGCGGAGCGTGCGAGGCGGCGTTCTGCTGGAGGACGAAACCGAATCCGAGACAGCAGGCCGCGCCGACGGAGAGGAGGAGAACCAGAACCGACACGCTGCGTACCTCGGGGATTTCGGACGGTGGCGGGGCGGGGTGCGGGTATCGACCGACTGTAGCCCGAGTCCGCGGAACCCGGCAGTTGACTGGGTCACTCCGTTGCCCAAGGATCTGACCGACCAGTAACAAGGCCGAGGAGGCACTGCTCATGGCGTACGACGCAGATGTGATCGTGATCGGGGCGGGCCTGGCCGGGCTCGCGGCGACCGCGGAGCTCGTCGACGCGGGGCGCAAGGTGATCCTTCTCGACCAGGAGCCGGAGCAGTCGATCGGCGGCCAGGCGCACTGGTCGTTCGGCGGGCTCTTCTTCGTGGATTCTCCCGAGCAGCGCCGGATGCGGATCAAGGACAACCACGCGCTGGCCCTCCAGGACTGGATGGGCACCGCGGGCTTCGACCGCCCGGAGGACCACTGGCCCCGGAAGTGGGCCGAGGCGTACGTCGACTTCGCGGCCGGCGAGAAGCGGTCCTGGCTGCACAAGCAGGGCGTTCGATGGTTTCCCGTGGTGGGGTGGGCGGAGCGGGGCGGATACGACGCCAATGGGCATGGCAATTCCGTGCCTCGGTTCCACATCACGTGGGGTACGGGGCCGGGGCTTGTCGCGCCTTTCGAGCGGCGGGTGCGGGCGGGGGTTGCCCGTGGGCTCGTACAGCTCAAGTTCCGGCATCGGGTCACCGGGCTGTCGCGGAGCGCGGGTGACATCGACACCGTGAGCGGTGAGGTGCTTGAGCCGTCGGACATCCTGCGGGGCCAGGCGAGTGGCCGTGCCGTGAGCGGGGCCTTCGAGTTCAAGGCCCAGGCGGTGATCGTCACGTCGGGTGGCATCGGCGGCAATCACGACCTCGTGCGTGCCAACTGGCCCGCGCGGCTGGGTGCTCCGCCCGAGCGGATGATCTCCGGTGTGCCCGCGCATGTGGACGGTGAGATGCTCGGCATCGCGGAGGGCGCGGGCGCGCGTCTCATCAACCGCGACCGCATGTGGCACTACACCGAGGGCATCCAGAACTGGAATCCCATCTGGGAGAAGCACGGCATCCGCATCCTGCCCGGGCCGTCGTCGTTGTGGCTGGACGCGCGCGGCAAGCGGCTGCCGGTCCCGCTCTTCCCCGGCTTCGACACCCTCGGCACGCTCGAACACATCATGAGGACCGGGTACGACTACACGTGGTTCGTGCTCGACCAGAAGATCATCGGCAAGGAGTTCGCGCTCTCGGGCTCGGAGCAGAACCCCGATCTGACGGGCAAGTCCGTCAAGGGCGTGTTCCAGCGGGCGCGGGCCGATGTGCCGGGGCCGGTGCAGGCGTTCATGGACAAGGGCGTCGATTTCGTGGTGGAGAAGGATCTTGGTGCGCTGGTGCGGGGCATGAACGCGCTCACCAAGGAGTCGCTCATCGACGAGGCGGCGCTGCGGCAGGAGATCACCGCGCGCGACCGGGAGATCGCCAACCCGTTCACCAAGGATCTCCAGGTCACGGCCGTTCGCGGGGCACGCGCCTATCTCGGCGACAAGCTGATCCGGACGGCCGCTCCGCACCGCATCCTCGACCCCAAGGCCGGGCCGCTCATCGCCGTACGGCTCAATATTCTGACCCGCAAGACGCTCGGCGGTCTGGAGACCGACCTCTCGTCCCAGGTGCTCACCGAGGGCGGTGACCCGCTGTCCGGGGTGTACGCGGCGGGGGAGGCGGCCGGGTTCGGCGGTGGCGGAGTGCACGGATACCGGTCCCTGGAAGGGACGTTCCTCGGCGGATGTCTCTTTTCGGGGCGTGCGGCGGGGCGGGCCGCCGCGAAGGCCGTCGGCTGACGGTGGGGTGACGGCGGCCTCAACTGGGGGCCGCCGACAGGTTGTTGACGCGTGTAAAGCACTGTCCGGGCTTGACGTGAACCATTGGCTGGGGGTTGGCTGTCCGTAATTGGCCCCTGACAGAATCCAACCTCCGGTAAATGTCAACCGGTTGCACAAAATGCCCACTGCATTACCGCGTCGTGTGAGGAAGTTCCGCGGTGTCTCCACCCCCACCACCCCTGGGACGCGGTCGCAAGCGCGCGGCCCAGCCCTTCGACGCCGCGCTCGACGACGCCGAACTCGTCGCCGCCCGCGCCGCGTTGGCCCAGGGCCGGTGGACAGCCGTACGCGGTCTGCTCGTCGAGACCGGCGACGACTGGGACCGCCGCGGTCACCGCGTCACCACCCTCGCCCAGGAGTCCAGCACCCAGGCCTGGGCCCGCGACTGGCTGGTCGCCGAGCCCGAGTCGGGCGACGCCTCCGTGCTGCTCGCCCTCGCCACCGTGCAGCGCGCCCTGAACGGCAAGGACAAGCCCGCCCGGGCGCGCGAGGCCTGTCGTGTCGCGGCCGGACTGCTGCCCGCCGACCCCACGCCCTGGCTCGGGCTGCTGATGCTGGAGCGCGTGCTCGGGGGTGAGCAGGACGTGGTCCAGCTCTTCGACGAGGTGCGGCACCGGTACGCCGACCACCACCACGCCCACCATCTGATGGTGGCCCGGCTCGCCGAGCGAAGACCTGACGCCGGGCAGGACCCGCTGCACGAGGTCTACGACTTCGCGACCTGGTCGGCCGAACAGGCCCCCGCCGACTCGCCGTTGGCCATCCTCCCCGTCGTCGCGCACGCCGAGCGCTATCGTGTTCTGGCCGCCGCCGGCATCGAGCCCGCCGATCCCGTGGCCTCCGGGCACTGGGTCGGGCGCCGGGCCCGCCAGGTGATGAAGGCCGCCTTCGACTGGTGGCTGGAGTGGGAGCGCGACGACCATCCGCGCAGCCAGATCGACCTCAACTTCCTTGCCCACGCCAAGTTCTGCGAGGGCCGTGGCGCCGAGGCGGCCGCCCTCTTCCATCGCATCGGACCGTACGCGACCCCGGTGCCGTGGTCGTATCCGGACCGCGATCCGCACAAAGCCTTCCGTGCCGCACGCGACAGCGTGCTCGGCACGGTGTGAACAAACGCTCCTGAACACCGTAGCCACCGAAGCGTCCGAAGCATCCGAAAGGACAATCCCGCCATGACGACGGGCAGTTCGCAAACCTCAAGTGCGTCGAGCACGAGCAGACAGGCCGCCGCCGACAGCGGCATCAGCACCTTCAAGGGCCAGGACCGCGCCCTGCGTTCCGACCGGCTCGGCACGGGGGGCCTGCTGCTCTCCGTCCTCGCGGCGACCGCCCCGCTCATGGTGGTCGCGGGTGTCATGCCCACCACATTCGCGGTGATGGGCATCGTCGGCCAGCCGCTGCTCTTCGTCCTTCTCGGCATCGTGCTCGTCCTCTTCAGCGTCGGGTACGCCGAGATGAGCCGCCACGTCCACAACGCGGGCGCCTTCTACGCGTACATCTCCCGGGGCCTCGGCGGCACCGCCGGATCGGGTGCCGCGGCGGTCGCGCTCGTCGCCTACAACGCGCTGCAGATCGGCATCTACGGCATCTTCGGCTTCGAGGTGTCCGGCCTCTTCGCCACCTATCTCGAGGTCGAAGTCGCCTGGTGGATACCGGCGTTGGTGGCCGCCCTCGTCGTCGGAGCGCTCGGCTGGCTGAAGATCGACGTGAACGCGCGGGTGCTCGGCGTGCTGCTGGTCATCGAGGTCGCGCTCGTCGTCATCTTCGACGTCGCGGCCGTCGCCGACCCCGCCAAGGAGGGCCTGTCGCTGCACGCCTTCAACCCCGACACCCTCAGCGGGGCCGGCCTCGGCACCGCCCTGTGCTTCTGCATCGCCGCGTTCCTCGGCTTCGAGCAGGCCCCCGTGTACGCGGAGGAGACCAGCCGCCCGCACATCCTGGTCCCGCGCGTGATGTTCCTCGCCATCGGCTTCGTCGCCGTCTTCTTCGCGATCAGCTCCTGGGCGCTGACCGTCGCCGCGGGGCCCTCCGCGATCGTGGGCACCTCCCAGAAGCAGAGCGCCGGACTCCTGTTCTTCCTCACCGACGAACGGCTCGGCGGGACGTTCACCGATGTGCTCCATGTGCTGTTCGTGACCGGCATGTTCGCGGCCATGCTCAGCTTCCACAACGTCGTCGCGCGGTACGCCTTCGCCATGGGGCGCGAGGGCCTGCTGCCCTCGGTGTTCGGCAAGACCACGGGTGCGAGCGGCGCGCCCGGCACCGGATCGCTGCTGCAGACCGTCATCGCCGTGGTGGTCGTCGGGGCGTTCGCCGTCGCCGACGACAAGCCGACCGGCGACCCGACCGCGCCCGTGCTGCAGCTGTTCACCTGGATGGGCAACGTCGGCGCCCTCGGCGTGATCGTGCTCATGGCCGCGGCCTCGCTCTCCGTCGTCGTGTTCTTCACCCGCCGGGGCGCCGCGGGAGCCCAGGCCTGGCGCCTCGTGGCCTCCGTGATCGCCGGTGTCTCGCTGCTCGTCATCGCCGTCTACACCGTCAAGGACTTCGACGTCCTCGTGGGCGCGGGCCCCGACTCCTCGCTGAGCTGGGTGCTGCCCGGCATCATCGTGCTGGCCGCCGTGGCGGGCATCCTCCAGGGCCTCTACCTGCGGGCCCGCAAGCCCGAGGCGCACGCCAGGATCGGGCTCGGCAACGAGGCGTTCCAGCTGGAGAAGGCGGCCGGGGCCGACGGGTGAGCGGCTGGGCGGCCGGGCGCTCCGCTGACAGGTGTCCTGCCCGTGGGCACTCGCTCACGGCACTCGGTTCGTGGGCGCCGCGCTTCTGAGAAAGCCGTAAGAAGTGATTACGGAACTCTGACGGACACCCTTGGCCCCTGGCTTCCGGGGGCCGAGGGTGTTCGAATCAATACGTGAACACGGAACAACGGACTGCTTCGGATCCGGAGGGGAACGGCACCCCCGTGGGGCGGCGGCTCATGCTCGGCATGCTCGGGCTCGGCGCACTCGGCGTGGCCGCCGCGCCCACGCTCCAGAGAGGCCTGGAGTCCTTCCTCGGCGGCGCCGCGGACAAGGACCCGACCGGGCTGACCGGCCTGCTCCCCAATGGCGGCGGCTTCCGCTACTACTCGGTCACCTCGTCCGTCCCGCGCAAGAACGAGGACACCTACCGCCTCAAGATCGACGGCCTGGTCGACCACCCGGCCACGTACACGCTGGCCGATCTGCGTGCCCTGCCGCAGACCCGGATGGTCCGCGACGTCCAGTGCGTCACGGGGTGGAGAGTGCCCGACACGCCCTTCGAAGGCGTACGACTGTCCCAGTTGCTGGACGCCGCGGGGGTGCGCTCCTCTGCCGGGGCGGTGCGGTTCACATGCTTCGACGGTGCGTACTCGGAGAGCCTGACCCTGGCCCAGGCCCGCCGTGCCGACGTCCTCGTCGCTCTGCGTATGCAGGACAAGGATCTGACCCATTCGCATGGTGGTCCCGTCCGTCTCTATGTCGCCCCCATGTACTTCTACAAGTCCGCGAAGTGGCTCTCCGGCATCACTCTCACGTCGGACGTCCGGCCCGGCTACTGGGAGGACCGGGGGTACGACGTGGACGCGTGGGTGGGCCGCTCGAACGGACGTGACGATGACGCGACCTGAGACCGAGGCTCCTGGGGCGCCCGACCGGGCGCCGGACACCGGGGAGCGTTTCGCGGGTGCGGTGCGGGTGCCGCGGTTCGCGCCCGCCGAGCGGTGGGTGCACCGGGTGACGGCCGTGTTGATGGGGGTGTGCGTGGCGACCGCGGCCTGTCTGTACCTGCCGCAGCTCGCCGAACTCGTGGGGCGGCGCGAGCTGGTTGTACGGCTGCACGAGTGGTCGGGGCTGTTGTTGCCGGTGCCTGTTCTGGCCGGGCTCGTCTCGCGGGCCTTCCGGAAGGACCTGCGGCTGCTCAATCGGTTCGGGCCGCACGACGGGGTGTGGCTGCGGGCGGCACTTCGGCGTGACGCCCGGCCCGAGTCGCGGCCGGCCGGGAAGTTCAACGCCGGGCAGAAGGTGTACGCGGCGTGGATCGCCGGGGCCGTTCTCGTCATGCTCGGGACCGGGTTGTTGATGTGGTTCACGCATCTTGCGCCGCTTGTGTGGCGCACGAGTGCGACCTTCGTGCATGACTGGCTAGCTCTGACCATTGGGCTGGTTCTTGCGGGGCACATCGGGATGGCCATGGCCCGTCCGGAGGCTCGGCGGGGGCTCCGGACGGGGTCGGTCAGCAAGGAGTGGGCGGAGGAGGAGCATCCGCTCTGGCGTCCCTAGCGGAGGCCTCCGGCGGTTGGGCGGCTTGGTGACGGTCGTTCGGCAGGTGCGGGCCGGATGTGGCTGGTCGCGCAGTTCCCCGCGCCCCTAAAAGGGCGCGATTGCCCGACGAGTTGTCAGCCTTCAGGAATTCCGAAGTCCAGGAGGACCTTGCAGGACTCTGCTCGGTTTGCCGCCAGGGTGAAGGCCGATTCGGCCTCGCTGAGGGGGACCACCGCGCTGACCAAGTGGTCGAAGCGGGGCTCTCGGGCGAGGAGCGTGAGGGCGTCGTCGAACTCCGTGTCGAAGCGGAAGGCTCCTCGGAGTTCGATCTCCCGGCTGACGACGAGGTTGCCCGCGAAGGGGGACTGGCCGGGGGGCAGCATGCCGAGTTGGACCACGACCCCGCCACGGCGCACGAGGCGGAGGCAGGTGTCGAGGCCGGCGGCGACGCCCGAGGCCTCGATGGCCGCGTCCACCTCGAAGGGCCAGGTGGGAGCGGACGGGTCGTCCGCGCGCAGGGCCTCGTCCGCCCCTGCCGCGACTGCGTACTCCAGGGCGCGTGGGAGCAGGTCCGTGACCGTGACGCGTGCGGCCCCTGCCGCCTTCGCCGCCGCCACCACCAGGCAGCCGATGGGGCCGGCACCGGTGACCAGTACGTGCTTGCCGGTCACGTCTCCGGCGCGTCGTACCGCGTGGAGTGCGACGGAGAGAGGCTCTGCCAACGCGGCCCGGCGGAGGGGGAGTCCGGCGGGGATCGTACGCAACTGCTCGGCGGGGACGACGACCTGGGCCGCGAAACCGCCCTGGACGTGGGGCGTGCGGGCCGCGCTGCCGAGGTAGCGGGTGTCGCGGCACACGTTCCGGCGGCCGTCGGAGCACTCGGGGCAGACCCCGCAGGGTGTCGCCGGGTGCACGGCAACGGGCGTACCGGGGGCGGGGCCTGACGTGCCGTCACCGTAGAGGAGTACCGTCCCGACCACCTCGTGGCCGAGGACCATCGGCTCGCGGAGGCGGAAGTCGCCCACTCCGCCGTGCCGCCAGTAGTGGAGGTCGGATCCGCACACTCCGCCGTAGCGCACGGCGACGAGGGCCTCGCCGGGGCCGGGGGAGGGGACCGGGAGTTCGTCCACGCGCAGGTCGTCCTGGCCGTGGATCACGCAACCGAGCATCAGCACACACCCTTTCGGGGAACTTCGGACTTTCGGAGAGCTCATGTCCTGAGAGTCACGTTCGGAGAACTCAGAGAACGCTGGTCATACCGCCGTCCACGTACAGCACCTGTCCGCTGACGAAGTCCGCCGCGGGGGAGGCGAGGAACAGGACTCCGCCGACCAGGTCCTCCGTACGGCCCCAGCGGCCGGCCGGGGTCCTTCGGCGGACCCAGGCGCTGAACTCCGGGTCGTCCACGAGGGGTTGGGTCAGTTCGGTCTCGATGTAGCCGGGGCCGAGGCCGTTCACCTGGACGCCGTGCGGCCCCCAGTCGGCGCACATGCCCTTGGTCAGCATCTTCAGTGCGCCCTTGGTGGCGGCGTACGGCGCGATCCCGGGCCGTACCACCTCGCTCTGCAGGGAGCAGATGTTGACGATCTTGCCGTGTCCGCGCGCGGTCATGCCGCGGGCGGCCTCGCGGCCCACGAGGAAGGCGCTGGTGAGGTTGGTGTTCAGGATGCGGTGCCAGTCGGCGTCGGCGAACTCCAGGAGTGGGGCTCGGAGTTGCATTCCGGCGTTGTTGACGAGGATGTCCAGCGGGCCCACCCGCTCCTCGACGTCCGCTATCCCGGCTGCCACCGACGGGCCGTCGGTCACGTCGAAGGCGGCCGTGTGGATGTCGCCCGGCAGTTCCGCGGCGGCCTTGGTGAGCCGGTCGGTGTCGCGGCCGTTCAGGACCACCGTGCAGCCGGCCTCCGCCAGGCCCCGGGCCAGTGCGAGGCCGATGCCCCGGCTGGACCCGGTGACCAGTGCCGTACGGCCGCTGATGTCGAAGAGAGGGTGAGTCATCGCCGTACTACTCCCGGGTTTCGAGCTAGATCACTAGGGACAGCAGGAGGACCAGGCCTCCGGCGACCACCGAGATGATGGTCTCCATGACCGACCAGGTCTTGATGGTCTGGCCGACACTGAGGCCGAAGTACTCCTTGACCAGCCAGAACCCGGCGTCGTTCACGTGGGAGAAGAACAGTGAACCGGCGCCGATGGCCAGCACGAGCAGCGAGGCGTGCGTGGTCGACATGTCGGCCGCGAGCGGGGCCACGAGACCGGCCGCCGAGATGGTGGCGACGGTCGCGGAACCGGTCGCGAGCCGGATCGCCACCGCGATCAGCCAGGCGAGCAGCAGCGCGGGTATCGACCAGTCCTTGGATATGTCCAGGATCATCTGGCCCACGCCGGAGTCGATCAGCGTCTGCTTGAAGCCACCGCCCGCGCCGACGATCAGCAGGATGCCCGCGATCGGGCCGAGGGACTTCTCGACGGTCGAGGAGATCCGGTCCTTGGTGAACCCGGCCGCGCGGCCCAGGGTGAAGATGGCGACGAGCACGGCCGCGAGCAGGGCGATCAGCGGCGAGCCGATCACGTCGAAGACGCGCTGCACCATGTTCTCGGGGTCGTCGATGACGATGTCCACCAGCGCCTTGGCCAGCATCAGCACGACCGGCAGCATCACGGTGGCGATGGTGACGCCGAAGCCGGGGCGCTTCTCCAGGTCCTCGGAGGCGCGCTGCGGGATCATCTTCTCCGGCGCCGGGACGTCCACCCAGCGGGCCGCGTACTTGGAGAAGACCGGGCCCGCGATGATCACGGTCGGGATGGCGACCAGGATGCCGAGGGCGAGGGTGACGCCGAGGTTCGCCTTGACCGCGTCGATCGCGACCAGCGGGCCGGGGTGCGGCGGGATCAGCCCGTGCATCACGGACAGACCCGCGAGCGCCGGGATGCCGATGCGCATCAGCGAGTAGTTGCCGCGCTTGGCGACCATCAGGACGACCGGGATGAGCAGCACGATGCCGACCTCGAAGAACAGCGGCAGTCCGATCACCGAGGCGATCAGGACCATCGCCCACGGCATCGAGCGTCCGCCCGCCTTGGCGAGGATCGTGTCGACGATCTGGTCGGCGCCGCCGGAGTCCGCGAGCAGCTTGCCGAGGATCGCGCCCAGCGCGATCAGGACGCCCACACCCGCGACGGTCGAACCGAGACCGGCCGAGAAGCTGATGATCGCCTTGTCGAGGGGCGCTCCGGCGAAGGCGCCGAGCGCCAGCGACCCGATGGTCAGGGCGAGGAAGGCGTGGAGCCTGAACTTGGTGATGAGCAGGACGATGACGGCTATGCCCGCCAGTACTGCGATGCCCAGTTGAGCGTGGCCCGCCGAGGTGATCGGCTCGACGGGGTCCGCTGCCAGCATCTCGACACTGAGTCTGGTCACGGTGGTTTTCCTTGAGGGGAGGGGAGGACTGTGGGGGTGGGATTGAGCGAGGGCTGCGGGAGTTACCCGTCGAGGCCGCGCAGCGCGGTCACGGCCCGGTCGGTGATCTCCTCGGGGCTGCCGGAGACATCCACCGCGACACCCGTCTCGTCCGCCTGGAGCGGCTGGAGGGTGGCGAACTGGGAGTCCAGGAGCGCCGTCGGCATGAAGTGGCCCTGGCGGTGCGTCATCCGGTCCTCGATGAGCTCCCGGTCGCCCGTGAGGTGGACGAAGACGACTCCGGGAGCGGCCGACCTGAGCCGGTCGCGGTAGCTGCGCTTCAGTGCGGAACTGCTGACCACGCCGCCGAGGCCGGCCCGACCGTGCGCCCAGGCGCCGATGGCGTCGAGCCAGGGCCAGCGGTCCTCGTCGGTCAGCGGTGTCCCGGCCGTCATCTTGGCGATGTTGGCCTCGGGGTGGAAGTCGTCGCCCTCGGCGTAGGGAACGCCGAGCCGCTGGGCGAGCAGGGGACCGATGGTGGTCTTGCCCGTGCCTGCCACTCCCATGACCACGACGACGTGGGGGGTGCTCATCACTGCCTCGCTGTCTTCTTCGACACCCGGATTCGGCTTCCCGGTGTCGACATCTGGATGCCGGATGTACGTCAGGTGCCGCATCCGTCACGACACTGAAACCCATAGGTCAGATGAATTCAAGAGTCTGTGACGCATAAGTCTGACTTTTTGTTCCCGCTGTCCGCCTCGTAGGCTGAACCTCATGAGCACACCGGGCCGGGGGCTGCACGGCCATGTACTGGAGAGCCTCGGTCCCGCCATCACCGCGGGTGAGTACCCGCCGGGCAGCGTGCTGCGCACCGACGAGCTGGCGCAGCGTTTCGAGGTGTCACGCTCGGTGATGCGCGAGGCCGTCCGGGTCCTGGAGTCGATGCACCTCGTGGAGTCCCGTCGCCGGGTCGGCGTCACCGTACGTCCCGCGAACGAGTGGAATGTCTACGATCCCCAGGTCATCCGGTGGCGGCTGGCGGGCGCCGACCGGCCCCGGCAGTTGCGCTCGCTGACCGTGCTGCGGTGTGCCGTCGAGCCGGTCGCGGCGGGGCTCGCCGCCAAGCACGCCACGGCCGAGCAGTGTGCCGAGCTCACCGAGTGCGCCCTCGGCATGGTGGCCAACTCGCGTGGCCACAAGCTGGAGGGTTACCTCGTCCACGACGTGGCCTTCCACCGGATCGTGCTCAACGCCTCCGGCAACGAGATGTTCGCGCGGCTCGGTGACGTGGTTGCCGAGGTTCTCGCCGGCCGTACTCACCATCAGGTCATGTTCGAGGACCCCGACCCCGCGGCCGTCACGCTTCACGTTCAGGTCGCCGAGGCGATCCGTGGGGGTGACGCGGTCCGGGCGGAGCAGTTGACGCGGGAGATCGTCGTGGGTGCGCTTCAGGAACTGGATGTTCTTAGTCCGGAGGCCTGAACTTCTGGGGTTCGGACGCGTGTTGTTCGGCTGCGGGTGCGTTGGGGCTGAGCGCGCAGTTCCCCGCGCCCCTTACGGGGCACAGCCCCGCGCCCCTGTCGGGGCGCCGATGACGCGGCCTCGCCGGGGCTACTCGCTGATGTCTCCGTCCACGTACACCCACGCCCCGTCCACCCGCTCGAAGCGGCTGCGCTCGTGGAGTGAGCCCCCTGTGTACGACGCCCGGAAGGTCACCGTTCCGGTCGTGTGGAACGCCGTGCCCTCGCTTGTGGCGAGGATCTCCAGGCCGGTCCAGTGCATGCCCGGGTCGAGTTCGAGGCGGGCCGGGCGGGTGCGCGGATGCCAGGTCCGCAGCAGGTACGCCTCGTCGCGCTTCACGAATGCGCAGTAGCGCGAGCGCATCAGTGCCTCGGCGGTGGGGGCCGTGGCCCGACCCCGATGAAATCGGCCACAGCACTTTTCGTACGTCTCCGCAAGACCGCAAGGGCAGGAGGGGTTGTGCGCGGGGGCGGAACGGCGCTGGTTGCGGGATTGCGAGGTGCGTCGGGACATGCGCTCCATTCTGCTGCACCACGGCCTGTGGGGAATCCGTGAATCAGGTGCCCCGACACGAGTACTTCGTGTGCGAGCTGTGCACTGTGCTCTTCATCGAACCTCCTCCAGGCGTGGCGTGAACCTGCCTTGCATACGCAACTGCCCACACAGCACGGTGGATTGAGCACTTGAGCATCAGGAGTCACAAGCGTGCTGCTTGACCCCGGACGGCCGTCCGACCGGGGCACTGACGGGGGAAAGCTGATGCGGTGCCGCGGTCCGGTGCGCTCACGCGTGTCCGGAGACCTCCGCGTGCGCCGTGAACGAGACGTCTCCCTCTGCCGCCTCTTGGTGCCTTTCACCCGGTGCCCGAGAACGGATTAGGAGGGGGAATGCCGATGAGCGCGGTGAACACTGCCAGGCCGACGTATCCCGGCGTCTACGTCGAAGAGCTTCCCAGCAGCGCCCGGACCATCTCGACCGTCACCACCTCGGTGACCGCCTTCGTGGGGCACACCCGGCGCGGCCCGCTGAACGAGCCGGTGCGCGTCACGAGCTTCACCGAGTTCGAGCGCCGCTTCGGCGGCCTGAGTTCGCAGAGCGCCGTCGGCTACGCCGTGCACCAGTTCTTCGGCAACGGCGGCACCGTCGCCGTGATCGTCCGCGTCGCCAAGGCGGGCAGCGGAAAGGCCGCCTGCGTCACCCTGGAGTCCACCGAGGGCCACAGCGAGAGCCCGGTCCTCGAAGTGCACGCCAAGGAGCCGGGCGTGTGGGGCAACGGCCTGCGCGTGGCCGTCGACTACGACACGCCCTGCCCGGACGAAACGTTCAACCTGAGGGTGTACGACGCCAAGGGCGAGGCCCGCGAGAGCTTCACCGGTCTGTCCATGGACGCCTCGCACGGCCGGCACGCGCCGACCGTGATCAACGCGGGGTCGCGGCTCATCCGCGTCGAAGCAGTGGGCGAGGGCCGCCCCGACCCGTCCGGCACCGTCTCCAAGCCGTTCGGGCACGAACTCCCGGACCTGGCCGTCGACTTGACCGTAAAGATCGGCGAGGTCGAGCGCGAGTTCACGCTGTACGACCCCGACTGCGACGGCGAAGCCCCCTCCAGCGTGGCCGAGTTGGCGCTGCTGCTCGAACGCAAGCTGCGGGCGCTGCCCGACGCGCCCGGCAAGCACGCCTTCGCGGGCGCCGAGGTAACCGCCTTCGGCAAGCGCCTCCAGGTCGTCGCGGGCTCCGCCGACCCCGAGGACGTCGTCCGTTTCGTCGGCGAGTGCGCCAACGACCTCGGTCTTGAGGCCTCCGTCAACCCGCCCGTCTTCCCGCTGGAGGGCGGCGAGGACGGCGAGGCGCCCGGACCGCGCGACCTCATCGGCAGCGAGGCCGACAAGACCGGCATCCAGGCGCTGCGCGGCGTCGCGGACGTCAACCTGCTCGTCCTGCCCGAACTCGCGGCGTACGAGTCCACCGAGGACGCCGTCACGGTCGTCTCGGCGGCCCAGCGGCTCTGCCAGGAGCGGCGGATCTTCCTCCTCGTCGACGCGCCCGGCACCTGGGTCAGCGTGGACACCGCCCGCGCCGGACTCGCGGCCTACGACGCCGTACGCGGCAACCACGCGGGCCTCTACTTCCCCCACCTCCAGCTCACCGACCCGCTCACCGGGCGGCTGCGCTCCTTCCCGCCGTCCGGTGCCGTCGCCGGGGTCTACGCGCGCACGGACTCCGAGCGCGGGGTGTGGAAGGCGCCCGCCGGCACCGAGGCGCGGCTCGCGGGCGTGCACTCCCTCACGGTCAACCTCACCGACCGCGAGACCGGGCTGCTCAACCCGCTCGGCGTCAACTGCCTGCGCACCATGCCGATGGTGGGCCCGCTCGTGTGGGGCGCGCGCACCCTTGAGGGCTCCGACGCGCTCGACAGCGAGTGGAAGTACGTGCCCGTGCGGCGGCTCGCCCTGCACGTGGAGGAGAGCCTCCAACGCGGCCTGCAGTGGGTCGTGTTCGAGCCCAACGACGAAAACCTGTGGCAGCAGATCCGCCTCGGCGCCTCCTCGTACCTGCACACGCTGTTCCGTCAGGGCGCCTTCAAGGGCGGCACGCCGCGCGAGGCGTACTTCGTCAAGTGCGACCACGACACCACGACGGACGAGGACATCGCGAACGGCGTCGTGAACGTCCTGGTCGGCATCGCGCCGGTCAGGCCCGCCGAGTTCGTGATCGTCAGGATCCAGCAGACGTCCGGGCAGTTCGAGCTCTGAGTTCGAACTCCGAGTTCGAGTTCTGAGATCGACGACGGAGAACGTGAAGGAAACCGATGGCTGAGTTCACTGTCAACGCCCAGCGCTTCGACCCGTACAAGAACTTCAAGTTCCTTGTGCTGTGGGACGGTCGTACGGTCGCGGGCATCAGCAAGATCAGTCCGCTGAAGCGGACCACCGAGGTCGTCAAGCACCGGCACGGCGGCGACCCCAGCTCCCCGCGCAAGTCGCCGGGGCGCTCGGAGTTCGAGGGCATCACCCTGGAGCGGGGGGTCACGCACGACCCCGAGTTCGACCGCTGGGCCAACAAGGTCTGGCAGGTCGGGGCCGGTCTCGGCTCCGAGGTGTCCCTCGCCGACTTCCGCAAGGACATCGTCATCCAGGTCCTCAACGAGGCCGGTCAGGTCGCAGTCTCGCACAAGCTCTACCGGACCTGGCCGAGCGAGTACCAGGTACTCGGCGAGCTGGACGCCAACGCCAACGCGGTGGCCATCCAGTCGCTGAAGCTGGAGTGCGAGGGCTGGGAGCGGGACTACGAGGTGCCCGAGCCGGAGGAGCCCTCTTTCCTCAACCCCGCCTGAACGGTGGCGAGTTGAACGACAGATGGGCCGCGGGGGCGGCGGGGCGGGTACGGAACGGGGGCGGGCATGACGAACACTCGGGCGGCTGAACTACTCACCACCTGGGAGACCGGGCTTGCCCAGGCCCCGTCCGGACGCGCCCTGCTGCTGCACCGCGCCGCACGCCCCGACACCGGCGGCGAGACGCTGTCCACGCTGCCCGTCGGCGAGCGGGAGGCGGACCTCTTCGCCCTGCGCCGGGCCCTGTTCGGCGAGCGGATGCAGGTGCGCCTCGTCTGCTCGGCCTGCGCCGAGGACATGGAATTCGATCTGGACGCCGGGGAGTTGGCCCGGTCGACAGGCGCTCCCGCCGAGTCCTCGGTACAAGTCGCCGAGGACGGCTGGGAGATCGAGTTCCGGGTGCCGGGCGTCGCCGACCTGACGGCGGCCGCCCGGCACCCGGATCCACGGCGGGCGCTGCTTGCCCGTTGCGTCGTCTCGGCGGTGCGTGGCGGGGTGGACGTCCCCGCCGAGGCGCTGCCCGAGACGGTGCAGCGACGGCTCGCCGAGGCGGCCCAGGAGGCCGACCCGGGCGCCGACGTCACGCTCAACGTCAACTGCCCCGAGTGCGGAGCGGCCACCCGCGCCGAGCTCGACATCGCCTCCTACCTGTGGACCGAACTGGACGCCTGGGCACGGGACGTGCTCCTCGACGTCCATCTGCTCGCCACCGCGTACGGCTGGAGCGAGCCGGAGATCCTGGCGCTCAGCCCGCTGCGGCGCCGCTACTACCTGGAGCTGTGTGCGGATGTCTGACTCCGTGGGAGGGCACCCCGTGAACGAGGGGGACGTGGGGGAGTCCCGGGCGCCCGACTTCTTCGACCGGCTGCTCGCCCGGCACACCCCGGCCGCCGCGCCGCGACCCGGCGTGGCGCGCGTACGCCCGCGGCTCGCCGGACCCTTCGAACGGGTCGAGGCGGTACGGGCCGGCGCACAGGAGCCGGAGACGGCCGAGCCGCTGTGGCCGACCTCCGCCCCATCACCCACGTCCGACGGCGACTTGGCGCGCCCGGCGTTCCGCGAGGTCCAGTTCCGCACTGAGCGCGAGCGGACCGTCGTACGGCCCGAGCGGGCGCTGTCGGACACCCCCGGGCCCCGGTCCGTGGCGCGGGACCTGCCC
>NZ_JAPWHT010000157.1:0-20949 GCF_027270795.1 Streptomyces sp. ActVer | reverse complement strand
CCCCCGGCGGCCGTCCGGGCGCCGCACCCGCGGGCCAGCGGCCCGCCGCGGCCCCGCAGCCGGGTGGACGTACGCGGCACTGGATCGAGATCAACGGCACCCGCCATCAGATCTCCCGCCCGACTCTGGTGCTGGGTCGCAGCACCGAAGCCGACGTGCGGATCGACGACCCCGGCGTCTCGCGCCGGCACTGTGAGATCCGGACCGGAACGCCCTCGACTGTCCAGGATCTCGGGTCCACCAACGGCATCGTGGTGGACGGGCAGCACACCACCCGCGCTACGCTCCGCGACGGCTCGCGGATCGTCGTGGGCAGCACCACCATCATTTACCGGCAAGCCGAAGGGTGAAGCGGGGGCAATGTCAGAGCTGACCCTCACGGTCATGCGGCTGGGTTTCCTGGCCGTACTGTGGCTGTTCGTGATCGTGGCCGTGCAGGTCATCCGCAGCGACCTGTTCGGAACGCGCGTCACACAGCGCGGCTCGCGCAGGGACGCCAACCGGCCGCAGCAGACCGCGCGCCAAGCCGCGCCGCCGCAGCAGCGCCAGCAGGCGGCACCACCGAGCGGCGGCGGCCGTCAGCGCCGCGGCGCCCCCACCAAGCTGGTCGTCTCCGAGGGCATCCTCACGGGCACGACGGTCGCCCTGCAGGGGCAGACCATCACCCTGGGACGTGCACACGACAGCACCATCGTGCTGGACGACGACTACGCGTCCAGCAGGCATGCCAGGATCTACCCGGACCGTGACGGCCAGTGGATCGTCGAAGACCTCGGGTCCACCAACGGCACGTATCTCGACCGGAACCGTCTGACGACTCCCACGCCGATCCCGCTGGGCGCGCCGATCCGCATCGGCAAGACCGTCATCGAGTTGCGGAAGTAGTGCTACATCATGAATGAGCGCGAGCGGAGCGAGCGGGCAGCGGCGGTCCACACGACGGACCCCGGCACGCTCCCGACCGGAGGGTGGGCACCGTGCGGATGTACCCGGAGCCGACGGGCGAGGTGCGCATGAGTCTGTCACTGCGCTTCGCCGCCGGATCGCACAAAGGCATGATCCGCGAGGGCAACGAGGACTCCGGCTACGCCGGTCCCCGGCTGCTCGCGATCGCGGACGGAATGGGCGGCCAGGCCGCCGGTGAGGTGGCCTCCTCCGAGGTCATCTCCACCATCGTCGCGCTCGACGACGACGTGCCGGGCTCCGACATCCTGACCTCGCTCGGGACGGCCGTTCAGCGCGCCAACGACCAGCTCAGGATGATGGTCGAGGAGGACCCCCAGCTCGAAGGCATGGGGACCACCCTCACCGCGCTCCTGTGGACCGGGCAGCGGCTCGGCCTCGTACACGTCGGTGACTCCCGTGCGTATCTGCTGCGGGACGGCGTGCTGACGCAGATCACGCAGGACCACACGTGGGTGCAGCGCCTCGTCGACGAGGGCCGCATCACGGAGGAAGAGGCCACCACCCACCCGCAGCGCTCCCTGCTGATGCGCGCGCTGGGCAGTGGCGACCACGTCGAACCGGACCTCTCCATCCGTGAGGTCCGCGCCGGCGACCGGTACCTGATCTGCTCCGACGGGCTGTCCGGGGTCGTCTCCCATCAGACGATGGAGGACACCCTCGCCAGCTACCAGGGCCCGCAGGAGACGGTGCAGCAGCTGATCGAACTGGCGCTGCGCGGCGGCGGCCCCGACAACATCACGGTCATCGTGGCCGACGTCCTCGACATCGACGGCGGAGACACCCTCGCGGGGCAGCTCTCCGACACCCCCGTCGTCGTGGGCGCGGTCGCCGAGAACCAGCACCAGCTGCACGACAACGGCGCCATGCAGACGCCCGCCGGCCGCGCCTCCAACCTCGGTCGGCAGGTGCCCGGGCAGGGCGGCGGCGGAGAGTTCGGCCCGCCCGGCAGCGGCGACACCACCGGGTACGTACCCACCGGCGGTTTCGGCGGCTACTCGGACGACGACTTCGTCAAGCCGAGCTCCGGGCGGAAGTGGCTGAAGAGATCTCTCTACATCGCCCTCGCGCTCGGCGTCATCGGCGGCGGACTGTACGGCGGCTACCGCTGGACGCAGACGCAGTACTTCGTCGGCGCCAACGACGAGCACGTCGCGCTGTACCAGGGGATCAGCCAGGACCTGGCCTGGGTCTCGCTCTCGAAGGTGGAGAAGGATCACCCCGAGATCGAACTCAAGTACCTGCCGCCGTACCAGCAGAAGCAGGTCAAGGCCACGATCGCCGAGGGCGGTCTGACCGACGCCCGCTCGAAGATCAAGGAGCTGGCCACCCAGGCGTCCGCGTGCAGGAAGGACGCCGAGCGCCGCGAGGCGGAGAGCAAGGAGAACGCGAAGACCGGTGAGGGCGAGGCCGGCGGTGTCACGGGAACCACAAGGACCTCAGCCGCGTCCAAGGCGACACCGACGCCGACCCCGTCGGGGTCCGGTACAACATCGCCCGACCCGTCCAAGTCCACGACCGCACCCACTCCCACACCCGGCCCCAGCCTCTCCGACGAAGAGCAGAAGCTGGTCTCGCTGTGCGGTAAGCAGTAAGCAGCCGTGAGGGGCCCTGTCACACGATGAGCAGCACTTCCAACCCGTCGACGCAGCACACGTCCACGATCGGCTCGATCGGAGCACCGAGCCGACGTAACACCGAGCTCGCACTGCTGGTGTTCGCCGTGGTCATCCCGGTGTTCGCCTACGCCAACGTCGGTCTGGCCATGAACGACTCGGTGCCGCCCGGCCTGCTGAGCTACGGCCTCGGTCTCGGCCTGCTCGCGGGCGTCGGCCATCTCGTCGTCCGGAAGTTCGCCCCGTACGCGGACCCGCTGCTGCTGCCGCTGGCCACGCTGCTCAACGGCATCGGGCTGGTGGCGGTCTGGCGCCTGGACCAGTCGCAACGACTGCAGCAGAGCCCCAACTTCTTCGAGGCCGCTCCCCGCCAGTTGCTGAACTCCGCGCTGGGCGTTGCCCTGTTCGTGATCGTGCTGATCTTCCTCAAGGACCACCGCGTCCTGCAGCGCTACACCTACATCTCCATGGTCGCCGCGGTGATCCTGCTGCTGCTTCCGCTGGTCCCGGGCCTCGGCGTGAACGTCTTCGGCGCGAGGATCTGGATCAAGATTCCCGGCCTCGGCACCATCCAGCCCGGTGAGTTCGCGAAAATCGCCCTGGCGGTCTTCTTCGCCGGCTATCTCATGGTGAAACGCGACGCCCTGGCCCTGGCCAGCCGCCGCTTCATGGGGCTCTACCTGCCGCGCGGGCGGGACCTCGGCCCGATCGTCGTCATCTGGGCGCTCTCCATCCTGATCCTGATCTTCGAGACCGACCTGGGTACCTCGCTGCTGTTCTTCGGCATGTTCGTGATCATGCTGTACGTCGCCACCGAGCGGACCAGCTGGATCGTGTTCGGTCTGCTGATGTCCGCGGTCGGTGCCGTCGGCGTCGCCTCCTTCCAATCGCACATCCAACAGCGCGTCCAGGCCTGGCTCGACCCGATGCGCGAGTACACGCTCAGCCAGCAGGGCATCGCGGGCCACACCGAGCAGTCCATGCAGGCCCTGTGGGCCTTCGGCTCCGGCGGCACCCTCGGCACCGGACTCGGCCAGGGCAACTCCGACCTCATCGGCTTCGCCGCCAACTCCGACTTCATCCTCGCCACCTTCGGCGAGGAACTGGGCCTGGCCGGCGTGATGGCGATCCTGCTGATGTACGGCCTGATCGTGGAGCGCGGCGTCCGTACGGCGCTCGCGGCCCGTGACCCGTTCGGCAAGCTCCTCGCCGTCGGCCTGTCCGGCGCCTTCGCCCTGCAGGTCTTCGTCGTCGCCGGCGGCGTCATGGGCCTGATCCCGCTGACCGGTATGACGATGCCCTTCCTGGCGTACGGCGGTTCGTCCGTCATCGCCAACTGGGCTCTCATCGGCATCCTGATCAGAATCAGCGACACCGCCCGCCGCCCCGCGCCGGCCCCCGCGCCCAACCCCGACGCCGAGATGACCCAGGTGGTCCGACCGTGAACAAGCCCCTGCGCCGGATCGCGATCTTCTGCGGGCTCCTCGTCCTCGCGCTGCTCATCCGCGACAACTGGATCCAGTACGTCCAGGCCGACACGTTGAAGAAGGACACGAAGAACCGCCGCGTCGCCATAGCGCGCTATGCCACACCGCGCGGCGACATCATCGTCGACGGCAACCCGATCACCGGGTCCACGAAGACCAGCGGCGACGACTTCAACGACTTCGAGTACAAGCGCACGTACAAGGACGGCGCGATGTGGGCCCCCGTCACGGGCTACGCCTCGCAGGCCTTCGGCGCCACGCAGCTGGAGAGCATCGAGGACGGCATCCTCACCGGCAACGACGACCGGCTCTTCTTCCGCCGCACCCTCGACATGATCACCGGCAAGAAGCAGGAGGGCGGCAACGTCGTCACCACGCTCAACGCCGCCGCGCAGAAGGCCGCGTACAAGGGTCTGCTGAAGCAGGGCAAGGGTGCCGTCGCCGCGATCGACCCGGAGACCGGCGCGATCCTGGCCCTGGCCTCCACCCCCTCGTACGACCCCTCGACGTTCGCCGGGAACTCCACCAAGGTCGACGGCGAGGCCTGGAACAAGCTCCAGAAGAAGAACAACCCCGACGACCCGATGCAGAACCGGGCGCTGCGCGAGATCTACCCGCCCGGCTCCACCTTCAAGGTGGTCACCGCGGCCGCGGCGCTGGAGAAGGGCGTCGTCACGAGCGCGGACGAGAAGACCGACTCGCCGCTTCCGTACACCCTGCCGGACACCACCACCGAGCTGAAGAACGAGGGGAACATCCCCTGCAAGAACGCGACGCTGCGCGAGGCGCTGCGCGTGTCCTGCAACACCGTCTTCGGCAAGCTCGGTGTCGACGTCGGCAAGGAGGACATGCTGGAGACGGCGAAGAAGTTCGGCTTCAACGAGGAGCAGTTCGTACCGATCCGCTCCAGCGCCTCAAACTTCCCCGAGAAGATGGACAGGCCGCAGACCGCGCTCAGCTCGATCGGCCAGTTCGAGACGGCCACGACGCCGCTGCAGATGGCCATGGTGGCCTCGGCCATCGCCAACGACGGCACGCTCATGAAGCCGTACATGGTCGACAAGCTCCAGGCGCCGAGCCTCGACGTCATCGAGCAGACCGAGCCCTCCAAGATGAGCGAGCCGCTGTCCGAGAAGAACGCCCAGATCCTTCAGTCGATGATGGAGACGGTCGTCAAGGAGGGCACCGGCACCAGGGGCCAGATCAACGAGGACGGCGTCACCGTCGGCGGCAAGACCGGTACCGCCCAGCGTGGTGTCGACAACAGCGAGAACCCGTACGCCTGGTTCATCTCGTACGCGAAGCTCGACGACGGCAGCTCCCCGGTCGCCGTCGCCGTGGTCGTCGAGGACGAGAGCGCCAACCGTGACGACATCTCCGGCGGCGGTCTCGCGGCACCGATTGCGAAGGACGTGATGAAGGCAGTCATCGACAGCAAGAAGTGACCCCGCTCACGTCCCCTTCACATCGGTGCACGTTGCGATACCGGTCCTGTATCGGGTGACGGTTGTGGCCAGGTCAGTCAAGGCGAGCCGGGTACGGTATGCCCGGACAGCACACCGCCGGACCACACGTGGTGTGGTCAGGACCGTCGGAGAGGGCTGGTAGGTAGCTATGGAAGAGCCGCGTCGCCTCGGCGGCCGGTACGAGCTGGGCCACGTGCTCGGCCGTGGTGGCATGGCGGAGGTACACCTCGCCCATGACACCCGGCTCGGCCGCACGGTGGCGGTGAAGACGCTGCGAGCGGACCTCGCGCGCGATCCGTCGTTCCAGGCCCGGTTCCGCCGGGAGGCCCAGTCGGCCGCCTCGCTCAACCATCCCGCGATCGTCGCCGTGTACGACACGGGTGAGGACTACATCGAGGGCATCTCCATCCCGTACATCGTGATGGAGTACGTCGACGGGTCCACGCTGCGAGAGCTGCTGCACTCCGGGCGCAAGCTGCTGCCCGAGCGCGCCATGGAGATGACCATCGGCATCCTCCAGGCGCTCGAGTACTCGCACCGCAACGGAATCGTCCACCGCGACATCAAGCCGGCGAACGTCATGCTGACGCGCAACGGCCAGGTCAAGGTCATGGACTTCGGCATCGCCCGCGCCATGGGCGACTCCGGCATGACGATGACGCAGACCTCGGCGGTCATAGGAACCGCGCAGTACCTGTCCCCGGAGCAGGCGAAGGGCGAGCAGGTCGACGCCCGCTCCGACCTGTACTCCGCGGGCTGTCTGCTGTACGAGCTCCTGACGGTCCGCCCCCCGTTCATCGGGGACTCCCCGGTCGCGGTCGCGTACCAGCACGTGCGCGAGGAGCCGCAGGCGCCCAGCGTCTTCGACCCCGAGATCACGCCCGAGATGGACGCCATCGTCCTGAAGGCGCTCACCAAGGACCCGGACTACCGGTACCAGTCCGCCGACGAGATGCGCGTGGACATCGAGGCCTGCCTCGACGGCCAGCCCGTCGCGGCCACGGCGGCCATGGGGTCCGTGGGCTACGGCGGCTACCCGGACGACCGGCCCACCACCGCGCTGCGCTCCACGGACGCGCAGGCCACGTCGATGCTGCCCCCGATGAACCCGGACGACGGCGGCTTCGGCTACGACGACCGTGCGGGGCGCCGACGCCAGCAGAAGAAGAACAACACCTCGACGATCCTGCTGGTCGTCGCGGGTCTGCTCGTGCTGGTCGGCGCGATCCTCATCGGCAAGTGGGCGTTCACCGGACAGGGCGGGTCGGGCGACGACGCGTTCCCGGCGCCGAACTTCGTGAACCAGACCCAGGCCCAGGCCGAGAAGCTGGCGACAAACCGCGAGCTGGAGCTGAAGATCGACTCCAAGCCTTGCGAGAACACCCCGAAGAACAGTGTCTGCGCCCAGAACCCGAAGGCGGAGACGCAGGTCAACAAGGGCGACACGATCACGTTGACCGTGTCGACGGGGGCGCCGAAGGTCGCGGTACCGGGCGTGGTCGGGGATTCCCTTGAGGACGCCCAGAAGGAGCTTGAGGGCGACGACTACCAGTTCGAGGTCAAGACCGAGTCCAAGGAGTCGGACGAGAAAGTGGGCACGGTCCTGAATCAGGACCCGAAGCTCGGCACTGAGGTGGAGAAGGGCTCCACGATCACCCTCACCGTCGCCAAGGAGAAGGAACAGTCCACTGTTCCGGACGTCAGCGGCCTAAGCTGTGACGACGCCAAGGCGCGGATGGAGCAGAACGACCTCACGGGCAACTGCACCGACGTGGAGACCGACGACCAGAGCCTGGTCGGCAAGGTCATCGCGACCTTGCCTCCAGCCAACTCCTCGGCCGACCCGGACTCCACGGTGAACATCCAGATCGGCAAGGCGGCGGAGGACGAGAAGTTCGCCATGCCGAAGGTGACCCAGATGACCCTCGCCCAGGCCAAGCAGGTTCTCGCGCAGAACAACCTTCAGCTCGGCAACATCCAGGGGTCGCAGGACGACAACGCCATCGTCCTCGCCAGCAACCCGCAGGAGGGCCAGCAGGTGAAGGCCGGCGACAGGGTCAACCTCGGAACGATCGACGCCGGGCAGCAGAACAACGGCGGCAACGGCAACGGCGGCCTCATCGGAGGCGGCGGCTGAGCAGCCCTCCGCGAAGAGGACTGACGCGGACACGGCGGACCGCTGGTAGACCGCCGGTCAACGGCAATGGGGGCTTGTACTGCTCGGTCGAGCAGTACAAGCCCCCATTTGCATGGCCCTTGCGAGGTGCGGTGCGGGATCTCGCCCCTACGGGGTGCGGGGCTGTGTCCCTACGGGGTGCGGCTCTGCGGAGTATCCGCGACCAGCCGAGAGGGCTCGCGGGTCATCACCGCGTCCCGCGGAGCGCTCAGCGCAGCTCCGGCGGCGGGGTCCGTTCGTCGTTCACCTTCTCCACGCGGTCCAGTTCGCCCCAGACGACGTACCGGTAGCGGGACGTGTAGACGGGCGTGCAGGTCGTGAGCGTGATGTAGCGGCCGGCCTTCTTCCTGCCCGATTCCTTGGGGACGGGCGCGAGGACCTTGACGTTGAACTTCGACGTCTCGGGAAGGGTCGCGTAGACCTTGTAGACGTACCAGTCGTCCTTGGTCTCGAAGACGATCGCGTCGCCCTTCTTGAGCTTGTCGATGTTGTGGAACTTGGCGCCGTGCCCGTCGCGGTGGGCGGCCAGCGAGAAGTTGCCCTTCTTGTCCTGCGGGAGGGCCGACTTGACGGGGTCGGTGTAGTAGCCGGCGATGCCGTTGTTGAGGGACTTCGTGGAGGTGCCCTTCTTGACCAGCACCTCGCCGTTCTTCATCGCCGGGACGTGCAGGAAGCCGATGCCGTCCTTGGTGTCCAGACCGACCGGGCCGCGGTCCTCCGCCCAGTGGTCGCGCACCTTGTCGCCCTGCTTGTCGGCCTCACGGTCCGCGACGACGTTCGTCCACCACAGCGAGTAGGCGACGAACAGGCCGAGGATCAGACCCGCCGTGATGAGGAGTTCGCCGAAGACACTGACGGCCGCCGCGATCCGGCCGCCGCCACGGCGCCGCGGCGCGGGCGAGGACGCCCGGGCGTCCGTGTGCTCTTCGTGGTCGGTCGTCGCTGCCACTGCGTTGCCCCGTCTGGTCTCTCAGGAATCTTTGAATGTCGTGAAGCGTGGGCCGCTGGTCGCCCGGGTGTCTCAGTCGACGAGGGCGTCCGGTTTGCCCTTGTCGCGTGATCGTTCCTCGACCATCGTGCCCCAGACGATCATCCGGTACTTGCTGGTGAATTCCGGGGTGCAGGTGGTGAGAGTGATGTAGCGGCCCGCCTTGGTGAAGCCCGCGCCCTTGGGGATCGCGTCCAGGACGGCCGTGTTGCTCGGCGACGTCACGGGCAGGATCGACGCCATCTTGTACACGAAGTACTTGTCCTGCGTCTCCACGACGATCGGGTCGCCCGGCTTCAGGCGGTTGATGTAGCGGAACGGTTCGCCATGGGTGTTGCGGTGCCCGGCCAGACCGAAGTTGCCCGTCTTGGCGTCCGGCATCGCCGTCTTCACGCCCTCCTCGGCGTAGTGGCCGACCATGCCGCGGTCCAGCACCCGCTTCTTGTCGGTGCCCTCGGCTATCGGCACGACCACATCGAGCTTCGGGATGTGCAGGAGGGCGAAGCCCTGGCCCGGCTCGAACACCCCCGGGTTCCGCTTGCCGTTGGCCCAGTCGTCCTGGAGGCTGCTCGCCTCGTTGCCCGCCTGCGCGTGCGCCCGGACGTTCGTCCACCACAGCTGGTACGTCACGAACAGCAGCATCAGCACGCCGGTGGTGATGAACACCTCGCCGATCGCCCTGCTGGCCATCACGGCCGCGCCCGGCTTCCGTGCCCGCGCCGCGCGCCGAGCCTCCATGCGGGAGAGAGGCGCTCCGGACGCCGCCCCGCTCTCCTGGGCCTCCTGCCCCTCCTGTGCCCCACCGGCCCCACCATGCCGCCCATGGCGCCTGGAGGCCTTGCGACGGGCCGCACGGCCACCACCCGGCACTCCGGCGCCGCCTCCGGCCCCGGCGGGCGGTACGGCGCGCTCAGCGGGTCGGGGCGTCGGGATTCCCGGTATGGACTTGATGTCCGCTATGCGCAGCCCGACCGTCTCGTCATCGACGACGGGCGGCTGCTCGTACGGAGCGGAGTACGCCGGAGCCTGGGAACTCGCCGGGCTCATCGGGCCGGACGCGCTCAGCGGGCCCGTCGAGCCAAGGGGGCCCGTCGAGCTCAGCGGGCTCGTCGGACTCAGCGGGTCCGGCTGGGCGTACGTCCCGTCGTACGACGTCTGCGGCGCCCCTCCATAGGACGGTCGCTGCTGCTCCTCGTACGGACTTTGCGGCTCGTACGGCGTCTGGGGTTCGTACGGCTGCTGCGGTTGCGGTTGCGGTTGCGGTTGCGGCCCGGCATACGACGACGGCTGCCCCGGTTCGGCGTACCCGTGCGTGGGGTCCGCGTGGGCGCGGCGTACCGGTTCCGCGTACGAGGAGGCGGTCTGCCCGGCGCTCCAGTCCTGCGGATACCCCTGGGGGTCGTACCACTCCTGCTCGGGCGCCGCGGGCTGCCGCTGCCCCGGCAGAGGGTCGCTGAGCGGGTCGGCGAGCCCGTCGACGGCGGCCCGCATCGCACCGCTCGGCCGGGCATCGACATTCGGGGCCCCGAAGTCACGGGACGGCTCGAAGGCCGCCGTCCCCTCGAAGGCGCCCGGCGCCTCAAACGCCTCAGCGCCCCCGTACACGGCGTCCTCGCCGTACGGGGCGGCACTGTCGCGCTCGGGGCGCAGGGCGGTCACGCCGTGGCCCTGCCCACCACCGGGGCGAGCCCGACCGATCTGGCGACGGCTCCCTGGTCCCCGCACTCCACCAGCCAGTTGGCCAGCATGCGGTGACCGTGCTCGGTCAGCACGGACTCGGGGTGGAACTGCACACCCTCGACCAGGAGTTCACGGTGCCTGAGCCCCATGATGATTCCGTCGTACGTACGGGCCGTGACCTCCAGCTCGACAGGGACGGTCTTCGGCTCGGCGGCCAGCGAGTGGTAGCGGGTGGCGGTGAAGGGCGACGGAAGCCCCGCGAACACCCCCCTGCCCTCGTGCTCGACGAGCGAGGTCTTGCCGTGCAGCAGCTCGGGCGCGCGGTCGACGACCCCGCCGTACGCCACCTGCATCGACTGCATCCCGAGGCAGACCCCGAAGACGGGGATGCCGGTCTCGGCGCAGTGCCGGACCATGTCGACGCAGACGCCGGCCTCTTCGGGCGTGCCGGGGCCGGGCGACAGCAGTACACCGTCGAAGCCGTCCTGTGCGTGCAGCGCCGACACCTCGTCGTTGCGCAGGACCTCGCACTGGGCACCCAGCTGGTACAGGTACTGGACCAGGTTGAAGACGAAGCTGTCGTAGTTGTCGACGACGAGAATCCGCGCGCTCACTGGTTGTCCACCGTCACATCGTTGAAGGGCAGCAGCGGTTCGGCCCACGGGAAGACGTACTGGAAGAGCACGTAGACCGCCGCGAGGACCAGCACGAGGGAGATCAGTGCCTTGATCCACGTGTTCCCCGGCAGATGCCGCCAGATAAAGCCGTACATGCCGTCCCTTCCGTCGCACCACGGCACCAGACTCACGCCGTACCGGACCAGACTAACGGCGTAGGGCCCCCGGTTTCCCAGCCTCTACAGGCTGGGTCGAGTCAAGATGTGCCCAGACGATCAGCCGGCGGCTGTGGCCCCATTCCGGCTCGCAGGTCGTCAGCGTCAGATAGCGGCCCGCACGCGTGTACCCCGACTTCTTCGGTACGGGGTCAATGACCGCTATGTCACTCGGCAATGTTTTGTAGGGCTTTGTGTCGATGCGATACGTGAACCAGGTCGTCCCGTCGGTCAGCACCACCGAGTCACCCGGCCGCAGCCTGGGGAAATCCTTGAACGGGTCCCCGTACGTGCGCCGGTGGCCGGCGACGGCGAAGTTCCCCGGCTGTCCGAGCTGTGCGGTGCCCGTGTAGTGGCCGAGCCCCTTCTTGAGGGTGCCCGTCTTCGTGCCTTCGAGCACGGGCTTGTTCCACGTGAAACCAAGCCGCGGGATGTACATCACAGCGAAGGGCTTGCCGTCCTTGTACGGGGCCGGCTCCTCGGGGCTCGTGCCGGGGGCGCCCGTCCCCGTGGACCTCGGCCCCTTGGGCCCGGCCGCCACGGAACCCTTCGACCACTGCTCCTGGAGCTGCGCGATCTGGTCGTCCATCGCGGTGTCGGCCTTCACACCCGTCCAGAACAGCACGTACACCACGAAGAGCACGATCACGGTGCCCACGGTGATGCACAGCTCGCTGAACGTCCTGACGACCACTCGCACCGACACAAGGCCCCCCAGCGACAGCGGCTCCACTACTCCATTGGCTCTTACCCCACGAGCTGCTACTCCACAGGCTTCGCGTAGCGGAGATCCACTGTGCCCGAGTAGCCGGGCAGAGTCACGGTCCCGTTCTCGTCGACTTTCCAGCCGAGCCCGTAGACGTTGACGTACACCATGTAGTTCTGGATCGCCTTGGACGCCGAGAGGGCCTTCTGGAGCTTCTCCGGGTCACCGACCGCCTGGATCTTGTACGGGGGCGAGTAGACGCGGCCCTGGAGGATCAGGGTGTTGCCCACGCAGCGGACGGCGGAGGTGGAGATCAGCCGCTGGTCCATGACCTTGATGCCCTTGGCGCCGCCCTGCCACAGGGCGTTCACCACGGCCTGGAGGTCCTGCTGGTGGATGACCAGGTAGTCGGGCTGCGGCTCGGGGTAGCCGGGGAGCTTGGCGGTGGCGTTCGGAGGCGCGTCGTTGAGGGTGACCGTGAGGGCCTCGCCCTTGAGCTTCTGGGTGCCCGCGTTCTTCTCCAGGGCGGCGAGCTTGGCCTCCTCCGCCTTCGTACTGCCGTTGTCCCGCTCGGCGAGCGTCTCTACGTCCTCACGCAGCGATCCGTTGCTCTCGTCGAGCTGCCCGTTCTTGTGGCTGCGCTCCTGAATCAGGTCGGAGAGCTTCAGCAGCGAGGCGTCCGTACGGATATTGGTGCCCTTGGCCGTGTTGAAGCTGGTGAAGAAGATCAGCCCCGCTAGGGCGAACACGGCCACGGTCAGCACCCGCACCGGCCGGAAACGCCGGATTGTGCCAGGGCTGGAACCTGACTGGGGAGAGTCGGCAGAATTGCTCAACGTACCCTTATCTCCTTCGGCGCCGCGGAAGCACTACGCTAACGGACGCCCGGGGGAGCGCTAAGAGTCCCCTTGTACGCTGCCCCGGAGCCAGCCCACGTTCCCTGCGCGGCCACGCAGCGCATCGACAGGAGAGACCCTCGTGCCGAAGTCACGTATCCGCAAGAAGGCCGACTACACGCCGCCCCCGGCGAAGCAGGCGACCAACATCAAGCTGAACAGCCGTGCCTGGGTCGCCCCGGTCATGCTGGCCATGTTCCTCATCGGCCTCGCCTGGATCGTCGTGTTCTACGTGACGGACGGTTCGCTGCCGGTCGACGCGTTGGGCAACTGGAACATCGTGGTGGGCTTCGGCTTCATCGCGGCGGGATTCGGCGTTTCCACGCAGTGGAAGTAACGCGGCCATAAGGTGTCGGGAGCCTGTACCAGGGCTTCTACGAGCCTGTGTCCGCAAGCCGTGGCCCAAGTTGTCCACTGAGTTATCCACAAGGGTTTCCACAGTGTGGATAGGTCTGAAGATCTGTGGATAACCCATCGGGTGTTGACGCCGGTGTGACTGACCTACTGGTATCCGTAAGTGCGTTCGCCCCCTGTCCCGCCTGGGGAAACCCAGGTCAGGGACAGGGGGCACACTTGTTCCTGCACAGCATGCACAAGATCCGCCACGGTCTGTGGACAACGTGGGCTCGCGCGGGATTCTCAGGCGGGTCGGGCTTGACTTTCGGACGGGTCGACCGGTCCGGCTCAGGTGGGACGGGCTCTTCGGCTCGGGTGGGCCCGGCGGCTCGGCTCCGGCTGGCACAGCGGCTCGGCTCAGGTGAGCTGGCCGGTCCTCACCAGTGTCATGACCACAACCGCGATCAGCACCAGCGCGCACACGCCGTACTGGATCAGGGCCCGCCGCTCGCGGGGCGCGTGCACCATGGCGTAGCCGATCACCACACCGCCGACGAGGCCGCCGATGTGGGCCTCCCAGGCGATGTTGCTCCACCCGAAGGTGAAGATCAGGTTGATCACCAGCAGGGCGATCACCGGGCGCATGTCGTAGTTGAGCCGCCGCATGAGGATGGCGGTCGCTCCGAACAGACCGAAGATCGCGCCGGAGGCGCCGAGCGACGGCTCGTTCGGCTCGGCGAGCAGATACGTGAGCGCACTGCCGGCGAGGCCGGACACCGCATACAGAGCGATATAGCGGGCGCGGCCGAGGGCCTGCTCCAGAGGGCCGCCGATCCACCACAGGCTGAGCATGTTGAAGGCGATGTGGATATAGCTGCCGTGCAGGAACATCGACGTGACCAGCCGGTACCACTGCCCTTCCGCGACGCCCTGGAGGTCGTTCCCGAGGATCGGCAAGAACACCCGGCCGACGAGGTAAAAGCTCTCGGTGAAGCGGTCGCCCACGGAGAGCTGGACCAGGAAGACAGCGAGATTGAGCCCGACGAGGATCTTGGTGATCAGCCGGGGATCCGAGGTGACCGTGCCGCCCGCGAGGGTGCGGGGCTGGGCGGCGTCGGGGGCGTGGCCCGTGCCGGAACCGTTCCGCACGCATTCCGGGCACTGGAAGCCGACCGAGGCGCTGATCATGCACTCGGGGCAGATGGGGCGCTCGCAGCGCGTACAGCGGACGCCGGTCTCCCGGTCCGGGTGCCGGTAACAGGTGGGCAGGCTCGCGGCGCCCTGTGGTTCCTGCGGGCTGCCTGGCGCCTGGTCCATCGGGATCCCCTCATCCTCTGTACGCATTTGATACGCAACGCACCGCCCCGCTCATCCTTACGGATGGGCGGGGCGTTTGGTTCCCTCCGGGAGGCCTCTCTCGGTTTCCTCCGAGGGCCTCGATTCCCTCCGGGAGCCTCGGTTCAGCGGGTCTCGATGACGACCGACTCGATGACCACGTCGCTGACCGGGCGGTCGGTGCGCGGGTTGGTCTGCGCGGAGGCGATGGCGTCCACGACCTTCTGGCTGGCCCCGTCGCTCACCTCACCGAAGATGGTGTGCTTGCGGGTCAGCCAGGCCGTCGGGGAGACGGTGATGAAGAACTGGGAGCCGTTGGTGCCCGGGCCGGCGTTCGCCATGGCCAGCAGGTACGGCTTGTCGAAGCCGAGGTCGGGGTGGAACTCGTCCTCGAACTCGTAGCCGGGACCGCCGGTGCCGTTGCCCAGCGGGTCACCGCCCTGGATCATGAATCCGCTGATCACCCGGTGGAAGACCGTGCCGTCGTAGAGCTTGTCCGTGGACTTCGCACCCGTGGCCGGGTTGGTCCACTCACGCTCGCCCTTGGCGAGCTCGACGAAGTTCCGGACCGTCTTGGGCGCGTGGTTCGGCAGGAGCCGCACTTCGATGTCGCCGTGATTGGTCTTCAGGGTGGCGTAAAGCTGCTCAGCCACGATCTGCCTTCCGTTGTCCTTTGTGACTCCCCGATCCTCGCACGGACCGCGCCCCTCGTCTTGCGTCACCGCCGCTCCGGACCGCTTCAACCGCTTCGCACCGAAGCGGCGCACAGTACGAGGATCCGTGACATTGTCGTGGCAAGCTCCCGTTGCACCGTATTGATCAGTTATTGCCCCGAGTACACCCGGAGTCGGCTCTCATGACCCGGATGCCCGCCCTCGCATGCCCCGGAGCTCTCCGGCAGGCATGATCCGGATAAGGGTGGAAAGGTGAACTGTGACTTGCTGGGGGATGGCCCCAAGCCCCCAAGTACGCCACCGAGGAGGAGGATCCCGTGACCCGCAAGGACAGCGTGCGCGCAGCGGCCGAGTCGGCAAAGGAAAGCGTGCGGCACGCCGCGGAAGTGGTGGCGCCCTACGCCGACACGACCAGGGACCGCGCCACGCAGTATGCGCACGAAGCACGCGTCAAGCTCGCGCCGAAGGTGTCGGCCGCAGCTCTCCAAGCCGCCGAACAGGCACGCACGCAGTACGACGCCCATCTCGCCCCGCGTCTTGAGCAGGCGCGGACGCATGTGCCGCCGAAGGTCGACCATGCCGCCCACGAGGCAGCTGTCCGTACCCGCAAGGCCGCGCGGCAGGCGGCGGACTACTCCCGGCCGAGGATCGAGCAGGCCAGGGTCGCGGCCGGCCCCGTTCGCGATGAGGCCGCGTCCCGCAGTGTGGCGGCGCTGGCCGCGCTCCGCGGTCAGGTCTCGGCCAAGCAGGTGGAGAAGCTGGTCCGTAAGCAGGAGCGGCGGGCCAGGGTCGGCCGCCTCGCCAAGGGCCTCGCCGTGCTGGGCATCCTGGCCGGTGGCGCCTTCGCCGCGTGGAAGTGGTGGGACAAGCAGGCCAACCCCGACTGGTTGGTCGAACCGCCCGCCGCCACGGAGGTCCCGGAGGGCGGCCACCTGACCTCGGTCGACGGCAGCGCTCAGGACGAGCTCGACCCCGAGGTCCAGGCCAAGCAGGCCGAGGCGGAGGCCGCGGAGCACAAGGACCGCGGCTGACGCAGCCGTAGGACATCACATCGTGGGGGCAGGAGGCCCGGTGCCTCCTGCCCCCACGATGTTTCACGTGGAACCAGCCCCGGTCCCGTTTCACGTGAAACCGGCCTGCCGTGAAACCGGCCTCGCGTGAGGCCGAACTCGCGTGGGGTCGGGCTCTACGTGGAGCCGGTCGCGGTGCGGCGCGGGCGCCTGCGTTCCGGCAGAGGCTTGCGCTTGCGGGTGCGGCGGGGTGCTTCCGCCGAACCGCCGCCCACCGGTGCGGTCGGAGTTGAGGAGACAGGGGACGTGGTCGTGAGGGCCGTGAGAGCCCTGATGCGGTCGGTGAAGTCGGGGTCGGGGAGGGGAAGGTCCAGATCGTCGTCCACAAAGGCGACGGCTGCGGGCACGTAGTGCAGAACGGCGTTGACCGGTTCGGGCACCGGTGAGTCGTCCGGCTTGAGCGCGCGGAGGATGCGCAGCGTGGTGGTGATCTCGAACTCGGGTCCGGCCTCCGCGTCGGCCACGACGTCGGTCTGGGTGTGCTGGGTGTGCCACCAGTCGGCAGCTCCGTGCTCGCCCAGGGCCCGGTGGTGCAGATAGAGGCAGTAGCTTGCGGCGGGATCGCCGGCCCCTGCGGCGTACTGCCACCAGAAACGGGCTGACTCCTCGCGCTCGGAGAGCTGCAGCATGCACCCCAGAACACGGGCCCCGGACGGTTCGGGCAGGGCTCGGGCGAGAAAGATCCGGAGGTCGGCGAGGGCTCCGGTGTGGGTGATCACGGTCTCGCAGAGGGTCTGGAGATCATCGGCGGCGGAGCTTTCGTCCACCGATCCCTCGCGCTGCGGTCCACTGCCTGGGGAGTGTTCGTCGGCCGGGGTCTCGTCGGCTGCACCTCTCCCGGCCGGGTTCTTGCCGAGGGCGCTTTCACCTGCCAGGTCTGTGTCGGCCGGCGCGGAGGCGTTGTGGGTGTGGGGCTTGGGACAGCGGGGTTCCTCGGGCGCGTCCCACCGAACCGCTGCTCGGGCAGCCAGGCGGGCAGCGGCCGCGTCGATGTCGGCCACGGTGTAGGGCTCGCGGCGCAGCCTGGCGCGGGCGAGCAGCTCGTCAATGTGCGATGTCATCGGCATGCCCTTCCTCGCTCCGGTTCCGCGCGAAGCCATCGCATTCGCCCTCGCCCTGTGCGGCGCTCTCGGGCCGCGTGGCCTCAAGTCGCCTCTTGACCCCGTAGGCGTGCTCCAGCCGTCGCCTGGCATGGCGGACGGTGGAGCGTACGCCTGCCGGGGTGATCCCGAGCGCGGCCGCCACCTCCTCCACGGTGAAGCCCTGGCCGAACTGCAGGAGCATGACGTCCATCTGACGTGGCGGCAGTTGCCCGATCGCCTCATAGAGGCTGAGGCTCTCCTCGAACTGGCCTATGGGGTCGACCGACTGACTGAGCGCCACCGTCTCGAAGGCGGCCTCGCCGATGAGGGCGGGACGGCGGTCCCGGGCCCTGGAGAAGTCGATGGTGGTGTGCCTGAGCACGCGCCAGGCGTACGCGGTCGGGTTCTCCTTGGTCAGGACGGTGGACCAGGCCCTGAGTAACTTCTCGAAGGCCGCGTCGACAGCCTCCTCGGCATCGGCTCTGCTGCCCAGCCGGATCTCCGCCCAGTGGACGTAGATCGGCCGGTACATCCGGTGGAATGCCTCGAAATCCAGCGGCAGTTTCCTCATCGGCCGGGCGCCGGTCGCGGTTCGGGGAAGTTCCTGGCTCACGTCTGTCCCTCCGTACCGCTCTCGCGCCGCATCTCGCTGATGCCGGCCCTGACTCCGGCCGCGGCCACGCGGCGCAGCAGACCGAGCACGTCACGGCCGAACACCCGCAGGGCGAGCACCGCCAGGATCACATCGTCGGCAACGTCCAGATTCACGTGCGGTTTTGCCTCTCCTTACAGAAGGCGAGGCCTCGTGGCGTTCCTGGCGGCCTCGGGAGGGCGCCTGTTTTACGCCCTCCGTTCACGATGACGTTTGCAACGGGCCAGGTGTGCAACACCCGCACAGACTTTCTTAACGGAGCGCAGTGTTCTGATTACGTATCTTCGTTCACAGCAGCTCACGCAAGCCTTCACGACTTCTACGCGCCACCCCCACGCCACCTCGGCCACCTGCGCAGCGACCACAGCACCCCCGCACCGGGCATCCCTTTGCGCAAACAATCGCAAACATCGCCACCCTCACCTTGTGACGCACGTCACCGCGCACACCCCCTGTGGCGCTCCGGCGCTCGACGCGGGCAGGACCAGCGAGCTTGACGAGGGCACGTCACTACAGGACAGACGGGCAATTCGCGGCCACCTCACACCCGTTGAAGAGCCCACCGCGGCGTGGAACCGCCCCGGAAGAACGCGATACCGAAGGGCTCGACGGTCGATGGCAGGCGGTGCCCACGACTCCACCCCAGGACGGCCGGGACACCCCAGGAGTCCCCCGGGAAACGGATCCGGGCCTCCCCGCCCGCACACCCCACGGCATGAGAAAACCCCCTCTGACCTGCGAATAAGCAGGTCAGAGGGGGTTCTTCGTGTGGAGCCTAGGGGAGTCGAACCCCTGACATCTGCCATGCAAAGACAGCGCTCTACCAACTGAGCTAAGGCCCCGGAAGGGAGGCATCCACCAGAAGCATCCCCCTTCTGAGCAGCGCCGCAGACCAGAGTACCGGGTCACCCCGGGTATCCCGCAAAAAGATTGGGGGTCCCCGCGAACGACCACTCTCCGTAAGATGCTCGACGTGGTTCGCTACAGCGAACCACGGTACTTGGGGAAGCGATGGGGAGACGCGAATGGACGCCGCACAGCAGGAAGCAACCGCAAGAGCCCGGGAGCTGCAGCGGAACTGGTACGGAGAGCCGTTGGGGGCGCTCTTCCGTAGGCTCATAGATGACCTGGGGCTCAATCAGGCCCGCCTCGCGGGAGTGCTCGGCCTGTCGGCGCCCATGCTGTCGCAGCTGATGAGCGGCCAGCGGGCCAAGATCGGGAACCCCGCGGTCGTCCAGCGCGTACAACTGCTGCAGGACCTGGCGGGACAGGTGGCGGACGGCAGTGTGAGCGCTGCCGAGGCCACCGAGCGCATGGACGAGATCAAGAAGTCGCAAGGGGGCTCGGTGCTCAGCAACACCACGCAGTCGACGACCAGTTCGGGGGGTGCACCCACGGTCAAGCGTGTGGTGCGCGAGATCCAGTCACTGCTGCGTTCGGTCGCTGCCGCGGGAGACATCATCGAGGCGGCCGACACTCTCGCCCCGACCCACCCGGAACTGGCAGAGTTCCTCCGGGTGTACGGAGCCGGCCGCACCTCGGACGCGGTCGCCCACTACCAGTCCCACCAGAGCTGAGCACATCGCCCGGCCGCCGAACACCCGGTAGCCGCAGTCCTGTTGGGCCTGCGGGTCACCGGAGTCCAGGCAGCCGGGCACCTCGGAAGGGCCGCCGTACCGACCGCCGAAGGGGGAGCGACGCACGACCATGGGTGAGGTCTTCGCCGGCCGGTACGAACTGGTCGACCCGATCGGACGCGGGGGAGTCGGTGCGGTCTGGCGCGCCTGGGACCACCGGCGGCGCCGGTATGTGGCCGCCAAGGTGCTCCAGCAGAGCGACGCGCACTCGCTGCTGCGCTTCGTGCGGGAGCAGGCACTGCGGATCGACCACCCCAATGTGCTCGCGCCCGCCAGCTGGGCCGCCGATGACGACAAGGTCCTGTTCACCATGGACCTCGTCGGCGGCGGTTCGCTCGTCCACCTGATCGGGGACTACGGTCCCCTGCCGCCGGCGTTCGTCTGCACCCTGCTCGACCAGCTTCTGGCAGGGCTCGCCGCGGTGCACGCGGAGGGAGTCGTGCACCGCGACATCAAGCCCGCCAACATCCTCCTTGAGGCGACCGGAACAGGCCGTCCGCGGCTGCGCCTGTCCGACTTCGGCATCTCGATGCGGCTGGGCGAGCCCCGCCTGACGGAGACCAACTACGTGGTGGGGACGCCCGGTTACTTCGCGCCCGAGCAGCTGCTCGGCTCGGAACCCGACTTCCCCGCCGACCTCTTCGCGGTGGGCCTGGTCGCCCTCTATCTCCTGGAGGGCGCCAAACCCGATGCCAAGGCACTGGTCGACCACTTCACGGCCCACGGCACACCGGGCGCCCCGAAGGGCATTCCCGAGCCGCTGTGGCAGATCGTGGCCTCTCTGCTCCAACCGGACCCCCAGTCGCGGTTCCGCACCGCCACAGGGGCGCGCAAGGCGCTCGCCGCGGCCAGGGAGCTTCTCCCCGAGCCCGGCCCCGACGACGAGCTGATCGAGATATTCGACCAACTCGGTCCGCTTCCGGCCGAGTTCGGCCCGCAGGGCCCTCTGACGACCACCACCGCGTCCGAGGGCGCCCAAGCTCACGACAGCGCGCCCCAGCGGCACGGCCCGGGCACCTCGACACCGTCGCAGCAGTCCGGGACCGCGGCTCCGGGCGCTCGGACAGCCACGGAGGGCCGTGCGGCGCAACCCGGGAGCACCGCTCCGTCCGAAACCCCCGCAGGCGCCGTATCCCCCCAGCCGAGCATGTCTCCCGGGGCCCACCTCGGTGGCGTGTCTCCGGACGCCCACACAGATACGGCCTGGCCCCAGACGCGCACGGGTGCCGTCCCGCCGATGCCTCCCGCAGGCGCCGCTCCTCCCCACCCCCAGACCGGCGCCGTCCCGCCCCGTCCCACCCCCGGCGACGTACCACCAACGCCCTCGACGGCGCCCGCCCCCCCGCAGTCCCC